>NZ_JBFAPG010000441.1:0-5338 GCF_040675595.1 Micromonospora sp. NPDC049580 | reverse complement strand
CTTTTTTGTTGTTTTTTTTGCGCTCGTTTGCGCGTCACTGCGGCCGGGGGGGGGCGGGTGGGCGCGCGGGCGGCGCGCGCCGCCGGCCCGGTGTCGTTCGTGGCGCTCGTCGCGCCGCACGTGGCCAAGCGGCTGACCCGGGCGCCCGGCCCCAACCTGCTGCCGTCGATGGCCCTCGGCTCGGCCCTGCTGGTCGGCGCCGACCTGCTGGCCCAGCGCGCGTTCACCGGGCACCAACTGCCGGTCGGCGTGGTGACCGGAGTGCTCGGCGGCGGCTACCTGGTCTGGCTGTTGGCCGTCGAACGCCGGGCGGGCCGGCTGTGAACACCCCTTCCGAAGGAGCCCTCATGACGTCCCGCCTCGGCGGCACCGCGCTGACCCTCGCCTACGACCGGCGCACCATCTCCGAGGACCTGACCGTGGCGGTGCCCGACCGGTCGTTCACGGTGATCATCGGGCCGAACGCGTGCGGCAAGTCGACCCTGCTGCGCGCGCTGTCGCGGATGCTGCGCCCGAGCGCCGGCGCGGTGCTGCTGGACGGTCGGGACATCCACGACCTGCCCGCCCGCACGGTCGCCCGCACCCTCGGCCTGCTGCCGCAGTCGTCGATCGCGCCGGACGGGATCGGCGTCGCCGAACTGGTCGCCCGGGGTCGCTACCCCCACCAGGGTCTGCTGCGGCAGTGGTCCCGCGAGGACGAGCGGATCGTCGACGAGTCGATGGCCGCCACCGGGGTCGCCGACCTCGCCGACCGGCCGGTGGACGAGCTGTCCGGCGGCCAGCGTCAGCGCGTCTGGATCGCCATGGCGCTGGCCCAGCAGACGCCGTTGCTGCTGCTCGACGAGCCGACCACGTACCTCGACATCGCCCACCAGATCGAGATCCTGGACCTGTGCGCCCGGCTGCACGAGGAGCAGGGCCGCACGCTGGTCGCGGTTCTGCACGACCTCAACCACGCCGCCCGGTACGCCACCCATCTCATCGCGATGCGCGACGGGAAGGTGGTGGCCGCCGGCGACCCCCGCGAGGTGGTCACCGCCGATCTGGTCGCCGACGTGTTCGGGCTGCCCTGCCGGGTCATCGACGACCCGGAGACGGGCACCCCGCTGGTCGTCCCCGCCGCCCGCCGGCGCGCGACCGAGCCGGCATGAGCGCGCGGCGCTTCCGCGACCCGTGGGGCGTGCCGCACGTACGCGCCGACGACCCGCTGGCCCTCGCAGAGGCGCAGGGTCGGGTGACCGCGTACGACCGGGCGTGGCAGATCGAGGTGGAACGGCACCGGTCGGCGGGCACCAGCGCGGCGTTTCTCGGCGTCGACGCGCTCGCCTGGGACCGCTTCGCCCGCCAGGTACGGCTGGACGACACCGCCCGTCGTTGCCACGCCAACCTGGACGAGGCGACCGCCGAGTGGGTGGGCGCGTACGTGGACGGGGTGAACGCCGGCCTCGCCGCCGGGGCGGCCCGGTCACCGGAGTTCGCCGCCGTCGGGCTGACGCCGGGCCGGTGGGAGCCGTGGACGCCGCTCGCGGTGTGGCTGGGGCACCACATCCTGTTCGCGGGGTTTCCCGGCAAGCTCTGGCGCGAGCACGTCGCACAGTGCCTCGGCCCGGCGGCGGTCGAGGTGTTCGCCACCGACGGGCCGGCCGTCGCCGGCAGCAACGGGTGGCTGCTCGCCGGTTCCCGCACCGCCACCGGCGCCGCGCTGCTCGCCGGCGACCCGCACCGGTTTCTGGAGGACCCGGGCGTCTACCAGCAGATCCGGCTGGCCTGCCCGGAGTACGACGTGGTCGGCCTGGCCGTGCCCGGTGTGCCGGGCATCGCGCACTTCGGCCACACCGGGACGGTGGCGTGGGCGATCACCAACGCGATGGCCGACTACCAGGACGTCTACGCCGAGCGGCTGCGCCGGCACGGCACGGGGGTGCGGGCGCTCGGCCCGGACGGCTGGCGCGAGGCGCACGTCCACGTCGAGACGATCGAGGTGGCCGGCGCGGACCCGGTCCGGGTGGAGGTGGTGGAGACCGAGCGGGGGCCGGTGATCGCCGGCGGGCCGGACGACGAGACGGCGCTGAGCCTGCGCTACCCGCCCCGGGTCCGCGGCGAGCTGGGCTTCGCGGCGCTACCGGAGCTGCTGCGCGCCCGTGGCGTGTCCGATGTGGACGAGGCTCTGCGGCACTGGGTGGAGCCGGTCAACGTGGTGCAGGCGGCGGACACCGCCGGCGGGCTGCTGCACCGGGTCGCCGGGGTGGTGCCGCTGCGGCATCCGGACAACGGCCGCCGGGTGGTCCCGGCCTGGGAGGCCGCGTACGCCTGGCGCGGCTGGCACGCGTCGATGCCCCGCGCCGAGGTGACCGGCCGGGCGGTGATGGCCAACGAGCGGGGGCTCGCGGCGCCGCTCGGCGTCGAGTTCGCCCCACCGCACCGGGCGCGGCGGATCACCGAACTGCTCGACGCCGGCCGGGACTGGACGGCCCCCGAGATGGCCGCCGTGCACACCGACACGCGCCTCGGCTCGGCCGGGCCGCTGCTGGCGGTGCTCGACGGGCTGACCGGGCTCGGCCCCGCCGCCGCCGCGCTGCGCGACCGGCTGCTGCGCTGGGACCACCGGATGAGCGCCGACAGCACCGACGCGGCGGACTTCGCCGTCCTGCGGGCCGCTGTCGTCCGCCGGATCGCCGCCCATCCGGCCCTGGCCGCGCTGGCCGAGCCGCCCGCGTACCCCGAGGTGTTCGCGCCCTGGTTGGCGCTGACGCCGCGGGTCGGCTACGCGCTGGAGCACCTGCTCGGCGGCAGGTCGCTGCCCGGCGTCGACGCGCCGGCGGTGGTACGCGCGGCGGCGGAGGAGGTCGCCGGTGCGGCGGCCGGCCCGGTGCGCTGGGGTGACCTGCACCGGTTGGCGGCCTGGCGGGCGCTGCCTGACCCGGACGCCGCGCCCGGTCCCCGGCTCGACGGCGACCACGACTGTGTGCTGGCCACCTCCAGCGTGCCCGGGGTCACTCACGGGTGCTTCCGGGGGCCGGCCGCGCGGTTCGTCTGGGACCTGGCCCGCCGCCAGGACAGCCGGTGGGTGGTCCCGCTGGGCGCCAGCGGCGTGCCCGGCGACCCGCACCACGACGACCAGCAGCCCGCGTGGCTGGCCGGCGAGCTGCTGCCGGTGACCACGGACTGGCACCACCTCACCGAGGAGCCCGATGAGCACTGACGGTCAGCACTACCGGCGCGACGTCACCGGGTTCGGGGTGGTCACCATCCGCCCGGTGCGCCCAGACGAGGACGCCGACCTGCTGCACGGCTGGGTCACGACCGAGCGGGCCCGGTTCTGGGGGATGCGCGAGGCCAGCCGCGAGCGGGTGCACGAGATCTACGCGTACCTGGATTCGCTGACCACGCACCACGCGTACCTGGCACACCGCGACGGGGTGCCGGCCGCGCTGGTGCAGACGTACGAGCCGGGGGCCGATCCGGTCGGCGGGTGCTACGAGGTGCGCCCCGGCGACATCGGCGTCCACCTGCTCATCGGGCCCCCGGTGAGCGCCGAGCGGGGTTTCACCGGCGCGCTGTTCGGCGCGATCCTGGAGTTCGTCTTCGCCGACCCGGGGCGGCTGCGGGTCGTGATGGAGCCGGACGTCCGCAACGACCGGATGCTGCGGCGGCTGCAGCGCAGCGGGTTCCGGGCCGGTCCGGTGATCGAGCTGCCGGAGAAGCAGGCGCGGCTGCACTTCCTCGACCGGCCGGAGGGCACCGGCTGAGCCGGTCGAGCCCGCGACGCGCCGGCCGCCGGAACCTTTCCCCGGGGGCGCGTCAGCGTGGGTGGGTCGTCAGCTTGGCCAGTTGATCCAGCTGGGTGGGGTCGGAGAGGGCCGAGCCGACGGCTGCCACCCGTACGCCCGCGTCGAGGAACGCGGCGGCGTTGCCCGCGTCCAGGCCGCCCGTGGCGACGAAGCGCAGCTGCGGCAGGGGGCCGGCCATGGCCCGGAACCAGGCCGGCCCGAGGGAGATCGCGGGGAACGCCTTGAGCCAGGTCAGGCCGTGCCGCAGCGCCTGCTGCGCCTCGGTGGGAGTGGCCACGCCGGGCAGGTGCGGCAGGCCGCGCGCGGCGGCGGCGTCGGCGATCGCGAGGTCCAGACCGGGCGCGACGGTGAAGGCGGCGCCCGCGTCGGCCGCCGCCGCGACCTGATCGGCATCGAGCACGGTGCCGGCGCCGACGATCCGGTCCCGCGCCGCGCCCGCCTCGACTGCGGCGCGCAGGGCGGGCACCGCGTCGGGGGTGGCCACCGGCACCTCCACCACGACGATGCCGAGGTCCCAGGCGCGCTCGGCGAGCCGGACGGTCTCGGCGACCGGCAGGCCGCGCAGGATCGCCATCACCCGGGCGCCGCCGAAGATGTACTCGAAGTCCGCTGTGGTCATGGTCCACTCCATCCGAGGTCACGGGAGATCTGCTGGGTGGTGCCCAGCAGACGGGGTAGCAGGAGGCGCAGGTCGGCGAGGGTGGCCACCACCGTCGGAGCGGTCACCGACACCGCCGCGCTGACCGACCCGTCGGCGTGGCGCACCGGCGCGGCCACACAGGTGATCAGCGGCTCGAACTCGCCGTCGTCGGCCGCCCAGCCCCGCTCGGCGACGGCCGCCAGCTCCGCACGCAGCGCGGCCGGGTCGCAGATGGTGGCCGGGGTGTACGCCCGCAGCGCGGCGCCCTCGACCAGCCGGGTCAGCTGCGGGCGGTACGCGAGGACCACCTTGCCGACCCCGCTGGCGTGCAGCGGCGCGGTGCGGCCGATCCGGGAGTACATCCGCACCTGACCACGGGCCTCGATCTTGTCCACGTAGACGAGGTCGTCGTCGACCAGCTGTGCCAGGTGGATGGTGTGCCCGCAGTCGCGGCCGAGCGCCGCCAGGTGTGGACGGGCCACCGCGCGCACGTCCAGGGAGTCCAGTGCCTGCTGGGCGAGGTCGATCAGTCGCAGGCCCACCGTCCAGCCGCCGTCGGTGCGGCGGGCGAAGCCACCCGACTCGAGGGTCTGCAACAGTCGCAGCGCGGTGGACTTGTGCACGCCCAGGTCGGCGGCCACACCACCGAGCTGCGCGGGCTCGCGTGCCAGCAGTTCCAGCACGCGCATCGCCCGGTCGACGCCCTCGGACACCCCTCAGCCCTCCGCTCGTACGACGGTCAGGTCGGGTGGTGACCAGGGCGCGTCGAGCAGCCGCTGAAACCAGGACCACGGTGGCAGTGGCGCGTTGTCGCCGGGGCTGCCCAGCGCCTGCGCGGCGACGAGGTGGCCGAGGCGCAGGCGCCGCGTCGGGTCGAGGTCGCGCAGCAGCCCGGCCAGGTAGCCGG
>NZ_JBFAPG010000440.1:0-5340 GCF_040675595.1 Micromonospora sp. NPDC049580 | reverse complement strand
GGAGGCCCACCGACCGGCGGCGTCGGGTACGGCGGAGGCTGCGTCACGCTCGACAGTGTTACAGGTTGCCGCGGGCTTCCTGCTCCCGCTCGATGGCCTGGAAGAGGGCCTTGAAGTTGCCCTTGCCGAAGCCCAGCGAGCCGTGCCGCTCGATCAGCTCGAAGAAGACGGTCGGGCGGTCCTGCACCGGCTTGGTGAAGATCTGGAGCAGGTAGCCGTCCTCGTCCCGGTCGACGAGGATCTTGCGGGCCTTGAGCTCCTCGATCGGCACCCGCACGTTGCCGATCCGGGCGCGCAGCTCCGGGTCCTCGTAGTACGAGTCCGGGGTGTCCAGGAACTCCATGCCGGCGGCGCGCATCGCGTCGACACTGGCCACGATGTCGTTGGTGGCGACGGCGATGTGCTGGGCGCCGGGGCCCTGGTAGAACTCCAGGTACTCGTCGATCTGCGACTTCTTGCGGGCGATGGCCGGCTCGTTGAGCGGGAACTTCACCTTGCGGGTGCCGTTCGCCACGACCTTGCTCATCAGCGCCGAGTAGTCGGTGGCGATGTCGTCGCCGATGAACTCCGCCATGTTGGAGAAGCCCATCACCCGCTTGTAGAACTCGACCCACTCGTCCATCCGGCCCAGCTCCACGTTGCCGACCACGTGGTCGACGGCCTGGAAGAACCGCTTCGGCTGGAGGCCGGCGTCGATCATCGGCTGCCGGTCCACGATCGGGCCGCGGGCCACGAAGCCGGGCAGGAACGGGCCGCGGTAGCGGGAGCGGTCGACCAGGGTGTGCCGGGTGTCGCCGTACGCCGCGATGGCGGCCATCCGGACGGTGCCGTTCTCGTCGCTCACCTCGTGGGGCTCGACGACGCCGGTGGCGCCCTGGGCGACGGCGTGCGCGTACGCGGCGTCGACGTCCGGCACCTCCAGCGCGATGTCGCTGATCCCGTCGCTGTGCTTCGCCACGTGCTCGGCGCCGTCGGCGTCCGGGCGGACCGCGCCGGTCAGCACGAACCGGGCCGAGCCGCTGGTCAGCACGTACTGGGCGTGGTCGCGGTAGCCCTGCTCCGGGCCCCGGTACGCCACGCAGGTCATGCCGAAGGCGGTGGAGTAGTAGTGGGCGGCCTGCTTGGCGTTGCCGACCAGGAAGTGCACGTGGTCGAGCCCACGGACGGGGAACGGGTCGTGGCTGATGTCGTGGTCGACAGCGCCGACGAGCCGGTCGACGTCGACGTCCTCGGTCGACTGGGGTCGGTCGATCGCCTGGGTCATGGTGGCCTCCCTCGCGTACCGGCCGGCCTCGTGGGCCGGTTCTTGACCGAAGGATCGCGGTGCGGGCGTCGAGTGGGCAACTGTCGGTGTAAATGCTGGTCAGGTTGTGCATTCGGTATGGTCTTGACCCGTGAAGGGTGAGCAAGCTGTGCAGCTCGACGCGCTCGACGTGCGATTGGTCGAACTGCTCGCCGAGGAGCCGCGGATCGGGGTGCTGGAGTGCTCCCGGCGGCTCGGCGTGGCCCGGGGCACCGTGCAGGCCCGGCTGGACAAGCTGGTCGACCGGGGTGTCATCGGTGGCTTCGGCCCGGAGATCTCGCCGGCCGCGATCGGGTTCGGGGTGACCAGCTTCGTCACGCTGGAGATCAGTCAACGGCAGGGCCACGACCCGGTCACCGCTCACCTCGCGGCGATCCCCGAGGTGCTGGAGGCGCACACCATCACCGGCTCCAGCGACCTGCTCTGCCGGATCGTGGCCCGCTCCAACACCGACCTGCAACGGGTCATCGACCAGATCGTCTCGTCCGCCGGCATCACCCGCGCGTCGACGATCATCGCGCTGGCCGAGCAGATTCCCTACCGCACGCTGCCCCTGGTCCGCAGCGCCGTCCGGGCCGAGGGACGAACACCCACGTAACACCTCCGGGCCCAGAAAGCGCGGCGACACGGCGGCGCGGGGCGTACGGAAGATCCGTGATCGTGGCTACGGTGTGCGGGTGGCGAAGGGGAGCGTGCGCGGTGGGCTGCTGCTCGGCCTCGCCGTGGTCGTCGCCCTCGCCGCCACCGGCGTGTGGAACCCGTTCCCCGGCCTGTGGGAGTGGGTGGACCGCAGCGAACCCATCTCCGAGCCGGACGTGGTCTGGCAGCAGCGGGTCGGCGGCACCCCGCGCAGCGTGACCATCGCCGGCGACGCCGTCGTCGTCGAGCAGCGCACCCGGGTGGAGGCCCGCAGCCTGGCCACCGGCGCCCAGCTCTGGGAACGCAAGGCGGACTGGTCGGCGGTCGCGGGCGGCGACCGCGACCCGGTCGTCGCCGTGGGCAAGCTCCTGGTCAAGGGGTACGAACTGCTCGACCCGACCACCGGGGCGACCCGGCGACGCGACGACGACGCCGTGGCCGTGTGGACGTACCGCAACCTGCTGCTGGACGCCCGCTGCACGGATGCCACCGACTGCACCCTGAGCGCGTGGGACCCCCGGGGCACCGCCCCACTGTGGACGGCCTTCCTGCCCGGCGTGCACAGCGGCCTGCTCGCCGACAACCCCGGCCTGCGCGGCACCCGCCGGCTCACCGCCACCCGCGTCGACGACGGGGTGGCCGGGCCGGAGCCGGTGCCTCCGCTGCTCGGCTTCCCGGTCGACGGCCGGGTGCACGTCGTGGACACCGCCACCGGCCGGGTGCTGCAGAACGTCGAGCCGGGCCGGGACGAGCGGCTCTCCGTGGTGGGCGGCCGGATGCTGCGGATCGCCGCCCGCTCCCAGGACGGCACCTGCTACTTCGCCATCTCGGCGCGGGACCCGGCGACGGGGCAGGAGGCGTGGCAGCGGGCCGGGGTCAACCTGCGCACCGCCGACACCGCCGGCTGCGTCCAGCGCGAGGACCCGCAGGGAGCGCGCAACGTCCTGATCGGCGTGGGTTCGGACGGCCGCGAGGCGGTCATCGACGGGTACGACGGGCGGCTGCTCTGGGTCGGCGAGGCGAGCACCAAGCTCGTCGCGGTCGACGACCGTTACGCGGTGTTCCGCTCCGCGGACAAGCGCTCGGTGGTGTCCCGTGAACTCGGCGCCGACCGGGTGCGGTGGACCCGTCCGGCCAGTGCCAAGGCCGGCGCCGCGCTCACCCCGTACGCGGCGGTGCTCGCCGACGAGAAGCCGTCGAGGTTGGTCGCCCTCGACCCGCGCAGCGGCCGGGAACTGGCCGTGCTGCGGACCTCCGCGAACGCCCTCGCCGTCGGTTCGCAGGGAATGATCATCGGTGAGGGGCGGGAGATCGGGTACGTCCGCTTCGGCGCCACCGGGGGCACCCCCGTCCCGCCTCCCGGCGATGGTGGCAACCCCGGCCCCGGCGGCACCGGCCCCGGGCGGGGCAACGACGGCGACGGTGACTGCGGGCCCAAGGGTGAGCTGTGTCCCGATCCCGACGGCGGCAAGGACGGCTGAGCGGGCGGGACGTCGGTGCGCGGAGCGCGGCGGACCTCGGAGGATGAGAGCGGCGTCCCAGACCCTGCCCGGCGGGTGGGAATGATCGACCGGTCTGCCCTAGGCTTGCCGCTCATGAGCAGTGCCGCCGCATTCTCGTACGCCCCTCTGCTGCCGACCGGTCCCGACCAGACGGACTATCGCCTGGTCACCGACGAGGGCGTGGACGTCGTACACGGCCCGGGGGGCCGTCGTTTCCTCACCGTGGAGCCGGCCGCGCTCACCGCGCTGACCGCCGAGGCGATGCACGACATCGCGCACTTCCTGCGCCCGGCGCACCTGGCCCAGCTCCGGGCGATCATCGACGACCCGGCCGCGTCGCCGAACGACCGGTTCGTCGCGCTGGACCTGCTGCGCAACGCCAACATCGCCGCCGGCGGGGTGCTGCCGATGTGCCAGGACACCGGCACCGCGATCGTGATGGGCAAGCGTGGCCGGCACGTGCTGACCGACGGCGCCGACGCCGAGGCCATCTCGCGGGGCGTCTACCAGGCGTACACGAGGCTCAACCTGCGCTACTCCCAGCTCGCCCCGCTGACCATGTGGGACGAGCGGAACACCGGCAGCAACCTGCCGGCCCAGGTCGACCTGTACGCCGAGGACCCGAACGGGCACCCCGACGCGTACAAGTTCCTGTTCATGGCCAAGGGTGGCGGCTCGGCCAACAAGTCGTACCTCTACCAGGAGACCAAGGCGCTGCTCAACCCGACGCGGATGATGCAGTTCCTGGAGGAGAAGCTGCGGCTGATCGGCACGGCCGCCTGCCCGCCGTACCACCTGGCCATCGTCATCGGCGGCACCTCCGCCGAGTACGCGCTGAAGACCGCGAAGTACGCCTCCGCGAAGTACCTGGACGCTCTCCCGACGCAGGGTTCGATGAGCGCCCACGGCTTCCGGGACCTGGAGCTGGAGGCGGAGGTGCTGGAGCTGACCCGTAACTTCGGCATCGGCGCGCAGTTCGGCGGCCGGTACTTCTGCCACGACGTGCGGGTGGTCCGGCTGCCCCGACACGGCGCCTCGTGCCCGGTGGCGATCGCCGTCTCCTGCTCGGCCGACCGGCAGGCCGTCGCCAAGATCACCCCGTCGGGCGTCTGGCTGGAGCGACTGGAGACCGACCCGGCACGGTTCCTGCCCGACGTCACCGACGACTCGCTCGACTCCGAGGTGGTCGTCCGGGTCGATCTGAACCGGCCGATGGACGAGATCCGCGCCGAGCTGTCCAAGTACCCGGTGAAGACCCGACTGTCGCTGTCCGGCCCGCTGGTGGTGGCCCGCGACATCGCCCACGCCAAGATCGCCGAGCGGTTGGACGCCGGTGAGCCGATGCCGCAGTACCTGCGCGACCACGCGGTCTACTACGCCGGCCCGGCGAAGACCCCCGAGGGGTACGCGTCCGGCTCGTTCGGCCCGACCACGGCCGGGCGGATGGACGCGTACGTGGAGAAGTTCCAGGCCGCCGGTGGCTCGCAGGTGATGCTGGCCAAGGGCAACCGGTCCGGTCAGGTGACCCGCTCCTGCCAGCAGCACGGAGGCTTCTACCTCGGCTCGATCGGCGGCCCCGCGGCCCGCCTCGCCCAGGACTGCATCAAGCACGTCGAGGTGCTCGAATATCCGGAGCTGGGCATGGAGGCGGTCTGGAAGATCGAGGTGGAGGACTTCCCGGCCTTCATCGTGGTCGACGACAAGGGCAACGACTTCTTCGCCGAGGTCACCAAGCCGGTGCTCACCGTCGGCCGCCGCTGACTGACGCGTACGCGAAGGGGTGCCGGGCGAACTCGCCCGGCACCCCGGCGGTCGGGCCTGCGCGGGCCCCCACGGGGGGCCCCCCCCCCGGGGGGGGTGGGGGCCCCCCCCCCCGCGGCTGGCGGCACCCCCCAC
>NZ_JBFAPG010000439.1:0-5341 GCF_040675595.1 Micromonospora sp. NPDC049580 | reverse complement strand
CCGAGCGGGTGACCGGGGGCGGGCGGCTACCGCAGCGACCAGGTCTGCTTCGGATTGAACACGCAGGTCCACGCGTTCAGCGGAGCGCCGTCGCCGTGCCCGTCCACGTCCAGGCAGCGGTCGGTCTCCCGGTTGAACAGCGACCGGATGCCCTGATACTCGATCCACTCCCACTTCTGGGCCGGGTTGCCGCTGCAGTTGGCGGTCTGCACCGGCGCGCCGTCGCGCTTCTCGCCCCAGGCCACATCGAGGCAGAGGCCGTTGACCCGGACGGTCTTGTCGGACCCGAACGTCCACCACTGCAGCCGGTCCTCCTTGCACGGCCGCAGGACCACGGGTACGCCATCGCCGGTGCCGCCGGTGGCACAGAGACCGGTCTCCTTGCCGACGAGCTGCTTCGCGCCGCTCGGGCGCTTCGGCGGGGCCGGCTTCTCCGGCTCGGCGGACGGGCGGGCCGACGGCGTCGCGCTGGGCCGGGGCGCGGGGGACGCGGCCGTCGGCGTCGGCGTCGGCGACGGCGACGAGGGCTTGGGCGACGGGCTCGGGCTGGCCGAGGGAACCCGGAGCCGGCCGTCGAGGGCGTAGAAGTCGGTGAACTCCCGCACCTGCCGCAGGAACGCCTGCGTCGCGTCGTCCAGCTCGCCGCCGGTCTGCCGGACCGCGGTAGGTCCGTTCCGGTAGGCGGCCAGCGCCAGCAGGCCCGGGTCGCCGTCGAGGCCGGCGAGGTCACGCCGCAACGCGCAGACCGCGGCGCCGACCGCCGGCACGGCCACCTGCGGGTCCCACGGCGAGGCGCCCGCCGGCCCGTGCGCCCGCCACACCTCGGGCAGGAACTGGGCGATTCCCCGCCGGCCGTCGTCGCCGAGCAGGTTCGGGTCGAAGCCGGACATCGCCATGAGCTGCGCCGCCACCGCCGCGGGCGGCACCTCCGGGCACACCGAGCCGGCGCGCACCACCAGGCGTACGTAGCTCGACGGCACCGCCCGGGGCTGCTGGCGCTCCGGGTCCGGGCGGGCGGTGCCGGCGCCGCCGAACGCGGTCAGCTCGCCGTAGTACGCCGCGTAGCGGCTGACGTCGTCGACGTACGCGACCGCGGCCGACGGCACGCCCTTGGCCTCGCGTACCTGGTCGAGTCCGGTGTGGAACGCGGCCAGGGACAGCCGCCACGGGTCACCGGGGATCCCGGCCAGCCGCAGTTGCCCGCTGAGGTCGCACATCTGGTGGGCCAGCGCGAGGATGTTCGCGGCGGTGTCGGTGCGGTCCGCTCCCGGCCACGGCGCCCACGACTTCCACCGGTCGTCGTCGAGCCCGGCGAAGCCGCGACCGCCCGAGGTGGTCTTCTTCACGCGTCCGTCCAGGCCGGACTCGGTCATCAGCTGCCCGGCCAGGCGGGCCGGGGTCAGCGTGGGGCAGGACCGAGCCGCGGCCCGGATCGCGGTCAGGTGCTCGGCGGAGACGGTACGGCCGGTCAGCTTGTCATCCCGGGCGGTGGCGATGCCCCAGCTCACGGAGGCGACCACCATGCACAGCACCGCGAGGCCGGCCGCGATGGCGGCGACGACACGACGCGGGATCCGAGCGAGCCGGGATCGGAGGCCAGGAAGATCGGGTGTCACGGGACTTCCCTTCCGGTGATGACGTCGCCAGGCGTGACGGATGCGCGACGTCCTCGGTTCACCCGACCGGAATCGGATCCGATTCCAGTCCGGCCGCCATTGAACCGACCGGCACACCGAGCCGTCAACGTGACCGCCGCCGGGCGCACCGATCCGCGGCTGCCGGATCGCCGATCGGAGTGTTCGATGTCGACTCGCCACCACCCGCCCGGCGCGGGCCCGACCAGCGCCGTCGTGGGCACGGTGACCTCGGGCCGCCGGTCGGGCCGCGTCCGATGAGCGCCGGCACGCTGGTCGCCGTCCGCCGGCCCACGGCACCGTCCGATCAGTACGGCTATTCTTCTCCCTCAGAGGGGCTCGGCGCCGTCGTGCCGGGCCGGCCGTGCGGGCACGCCCCACACGTCAGGGGGAGGCGTTCTGTGTCGGCGGTGCCCAACGAGGCGGTGGAGCCCGGAGTGCCGGGCGAGGCCGTCGGGCAGGGCTCGCCGGAGAGCCTCATGCGCTGGATCCACGAGCAGTACCGTGAACCGCTGCTGCGCTTCATCACCCGGCTCGTCCTCGGCCGCCAGGAGCTGGCCGAGGACCTGGTCCAGGAGACGTTCCTGCGGGCCTGGCGGAACCTGGGGACGCTGGCTGAGGAGCCGCGCCGGATCGCGCCCTGGCTCTACACCGTCGCCCGGCACGTGGCCGTCGACGCCGGCCGGGCCCGGCAGGCCCGGCCGCCGGAGGTCGCCGTGCCCGACCTCAACCGGCTCACCACGGCCGAGGACGAGATGGACCGGGTGGTCAGCGCCCACACCGTCCGCCTGGCGCTGCGGCAGATCAAGCCGGAGCACCGCGACGTCCTGATCGAGATGTACTACAAGGGCGCCTCGGTCGCGGAGGCGTCGCAGCGGCTCGGCATACCCGAGGGTACGGTAAAGTCGCGGACGTACTACGCGGTGCGGGCGCTGCACGCGGCGATCGGCCCGATCGAGTCGGCCTGATGTCACGTCCCGGCGACTACTCGTCCGATTCGCGGCACCGGCGCGGTGTCCCGGATCATCGCTCCGGCGCACCCTCTGTCAGGTCGGGAAGGGGGCGTGATGCGCACCGGCGGTGAGAACCCGACGTCCGAGCACGAGGCCCTGGCGCTCTATCTGCTCGGCGCGCTCGACGAGACCGACCGCGTCGCCTTCGAAGCGCATTTGGCCGGCTGCTGGGAGTGCCTCTCCGCCGCAGGCGACCTGGGCGGGGTGACCAGCGGGCTCGGCGGACTCAGCGCGGCGGACTGGGACGACTTCGCCCTCCCACCGGCCTCCGTGCTGCCCCCCGCCTCCGTCCTTCCGCCGCGTTCCGTCCTTCCGCCGCGTCCCGCGCCCGGACCGGAGGACGCACTCCCGCCGGGCCGCGATCCGGCGCCCCCGTCGTCGGCCCACCCGACGCCCGGCACGTCGACCACCGCGCCGGCCTCGGACCCGACGCCGGAACCGGGTGACCTGTCGGACACCGCGTCCGGCCCGGCTGAGTCCCGGGCCGGCCTGCCCGATGTCGCGTCGGCGTCGGACTCGGGCGAGTCGCGGGCCGGCGCGGCGGCGGGGCGTCCGGCCGGGGCGTGCGCCGGGCGGCTCCGGCCCCACCGGGCCGGGGAGGGCGTCCGGCGGCCGCCCCCGGGCGTTGTCCGCCCGCCGTCGGCTGCTGCTCTGGGGCGGGGCGGTCGTGCTGGCGCTCGCGGTGCTGACCGGCGGGATCGTGGCCACAGTCGGTGGCGGGGGCCGTGACGACCTGGTGTTGACCGCGACCGGTGAGGCGCCCGGCCAGGGCGTCAGCCTCTCCGTGTCGATCACCACGCACGAGGGCAGGGGCTCCACGATCCGGATCACCGCGACCGGGCTGCGGCCGGGGCTGCGCTACCGGCTCTTCGCGGTGACCCGCGACGGGGTCACCCACCAGGTGCGGGACTGGACCGCCTCGGCCGGCCCGCAGGAGGTGACCGGCGAGCTGTCACCGCCGGTCGACGACCTCTCCTTCGTCGGCGTGGGCCTCGCCGACGGCACCTCGGTGGTCACCGCGCCGATCTCGCGCTGAGGACGGAAGGCTGTTCGCGGCCAGCGGCTCACAGATCTTGGTACCGAACGGCCCCTATCGGGGCGCTTTCCTTCCAAGATCTACACCGATCCTGTGGTGCGGGACAGATGGTCTCCGACCGATCCGCCGCACTTCCCGTTGAACCGAAGGCTCTCCCGCGCCGTCATGTCGCCGTGCGGTTGCCGCACCCGTCGGGGGACGCGGCGCGTCCCTGCCAGGCCGAGGGAGGGCTACATGGCTGTGAGGACCGGATCGTCGTCGACCCGTGGGACGCGGGCCGGGGTTTCGGGCGGGGGCCCGGGCCCATCCGAGGGCGTCAACCGGGGCCCCCGCCCAGCACGCAGGGCCGCGCTGCTCGCCGTGGTGCTGGTGGCGCTCGGGCTGATCGTGGGCGTGCCGGGCGGGCGGGCGACCGCCGCCACCGGGGAGCGGGTGACGTTCGTCAACGGCACCGCGGAGACGTTGTGGATCGGCGCGGGCGAGAGCGGGGACGGCTCGCGGCCGATCACCGGCCTGCCCACGCTGCGCCCCGGCGAGTCGAGCACGATCGTCATCCCGGATGCCGGCGAGCCCGGCCACTGGCGCGGCCGGTTCTTCGCCCGTCAGCGCTGCGGCGGCGACCCGAACGGCTCGTTCCGCTGCCTGGTCGGTGACTGCGGCGCCTTCGCCGACCGGTGCGAGCGGGGCGCGGAGCCGGTGAGCCTGGCCGAATTCAACTTCGACCGGAACAACGCGGGCGCGCCCTGGTACAACGTCAGCTACGTCGACGCGTTGTCGACGACGATCACGATCGACGCGCCCGGCGCTCCCCGCCCGGAGAAGGCGGGCAGTTGCGCGCGGTGGGACTGCTCCGCCGGGCAGATGCTCGCCGCCTGCCCGGAGGCGCACGCCGTACGCGACCCGGCCCGGGGCGACCGGGTGAACTGCGTCAACCCCAACCGGGACGCGGAGAGCGCGTACACCGCCGCGCTGCTGCCGTTCGGGCCGCGCGCCTACCTGTGGTCCACCCACGACCGGGTCGCCGGCAACGAGACGGTCTACAACTGCCCGGGCTGCGCGGAGGTGGTGGTGACGTTCCGCAACGGCGGCACTCCGTCGACCCCGCCCGCGAAGCGTCCCGCCGACCGTTCCGGATCCGGCTTCGCGCTGCGCGGCTACGCGGACAAGTGCGTGGACGTGCCGGGCGGCGAGTCGGCCGACGGCGTGCGGTTGCAGCTCTGGCAGTGCAACGGCACCCCGGGCCAGCGGTTCACCCGTGGGTCCGGCGACACGCTGAAGGTGCTGGACAAGTGCATGGACGTGGCGTGGGCGTCCCGGGACAACGCGGCCAAGGTGCAGCTCGCCTGGTGCAACGGCGGGCCGGCGCAGGTCTGGGTCGCCGAGGGCGGCCTGCTGCGCAACCCGAACTCCGGCAAGTGCCTCGACGTGCGCGACTGGAACTCCGACGACGGCGCGCCGTTGCAGATCTGGGAGTGCGCCGCCAGCCAGAGCAACCAGAACTGGCGCGAGACGGGTCGCTGAGCCGGCCGGAAGCGACGTGGGGCCGGGTGATCGTTCACCCGCGCCCAACCGGCGAGGTGCGCGCAGCCCAACCCGCACCAGGCCGCGCCCAAACCGTGGGCGCCCACCAACAACAAGGCGCCGGGCCCGGAAAAGAA
>NZ_JBFAPG010000438.1:0-5341 GCF_040675595.1 Micromonospora sp. NPDC049580 | reverse complement strand
AGCCTGGGGCCCGTCCGGTGTGCCGATTGAGATCCCCGCCGCCGGCCGCGGGGTCCCGGCGTGCCCGGCCCCCCCGCCGCCCCGCGACCGCGGCGGCGGCGGTCGTCGTGCTGCTGGCGGCCGCCGTCGGTTGGGCGGTGTGGCCGCGGGAATCGGGCGTACGCACCCAGAGCGCGATGCTCACCGTCCGCTCCGGACCGTCCGGAGACCAGCCCGTCGACCTGGACACGACCCTCTACCTCCCGACCGGGGCGTCGTCCGGTCGGAAGGTGCCGGCGGTGCTGCTGGCGCACGGGTTCGGCGGGACCAAGGAGTCGGTGCACTCGGACGCCGAGGAGTTCGCCGGGCGCGGCTACGCGGTGCTCACCTGGACCGCGCGGGGCTTCGGCCGCAGCGGCGGCGAGATCCACCTGGACAACCCGGACTACGAGGTGCGCGACGCCGAGCGGCTGCTGGACTGGCTGGCCGCCCGGCCCGAGGTGCGCACCGACGCTCCCGGCGATCCGAAGGTCGGCGTGGTCGGCGGCTCGTACGGCGGCGGGTTGGCGCTGCTGCTGGCCGCCCAGGACCGTCGGGTGGACGCGATCGTCCCCATGATCACCTGGAATGACCTGTCCCGGGCGTTCCTGCCGGAGAGCACCGGTGCGGCACCGACCGAGGGCGTGTTCAAGAAGGGCTGGGCGGGTCTCTTCTTCGGTGGGGGCGGCAACGTGGGCAGTGGCCCGGCCGGGCTCTCCGGGGCGACCGCAGCCCAGCCCGAGGGGGCGCCGGCATCGGCCGGCCCGCCCAGCCCGGGGCCGGGCGAGGGCCCGGGCACGGCTCCCGGTGGAGCCCCGGCCGGCGCCGCCGACCCGTCCTGCGGGCGATTCGCCGCCGACGTGTGCGCCGCGTACCTGCGGATCGCCACCGCCGGCCGCGCCGACCAGGCCGCCGTGGACCTGCTGCGCCGGTCCAGCCCGGCGGGCGTGCTGGACCGGATCAAGGCCCCCACCCTGCTGGTGCAGGGTGAGGCGGACACCCTCTTTCCGCTCGGTGAGGCGGACGCGAACGCGAAGGGCATCGCCGCCGCCGGCACCCCGGTCCGGGTCGCCTGGTTCACCGGGGGGCACGACGGTGGCAGTGGACCCCGCTCGGACGAAGACCGGGTGAAGTTCCTGACCGTCCAGTGGCTCGACCACTACGTCAAGGGCGAGGGGGACGCGCCCGGCGACGACTTCACCTGGTCGCGGATCGCCGGCTTCGACGCGCTCGACCGGGGCCTGGTCGCCACCGGCTTCCGCCGCGCCGACTATCCGGGCCTCGCCGGCAACGCCCGCCGGGAGGTGACTGTCGCCGGTCCGGCGCAGCCGATCGCGAACCCGCCGAACGGCAACCCGGCCGCCATCTCCTCGATCCCCTTCGCCGGTGGCCTCACCTCGCTGCTGGACGGGGTGGCCGGCGACGTGCCCGGCCAGCACGCGCGCTTCGAGTCGGCGCCGCTGACCGAGGCGGTGGACGTGGCGGGCGCACCCACCGTCACCGTGCGGGCCGCCTCGCCGACCGGGGAGGCGGTGCTCTTCGTCAAGCTCTACGACGTCGACCCCGACGGCGCGGCCACCCTGCCGAACGGGCTGGTCGCCCCGGTCCGGCTCACCGGCCTGCCGCAGCGGGTGCAGGACGCCCGCCCGGTCACCGTGACGCTGCCCGGAATCGTTCGCCGCGTCGAGGCCGGGCACCGGCTGCGACTGGTGGTGGCCAGCTCCGACCAGGCGTACACCACGCCCGCCGAGCCGACCGTCTACACGGTGGCCGCGGACGGCGCGGTCAGCCTGCCCACGGTCAGCGGGGAGCCGATCCCCACCGCGGCGACGCTCTGGCGCTGGGTGCTCGCCGGCCTGCTCGCCGCCATCGTGATCGGGCTCGTCGTGGTCGTGGCCGTGGTCCGCCGCCGGCACCGCCGCCAGGACCGCTCGGTGCATCCGGAGTACGCGGACACCCCGCTGGCCGTGCGCGCGCTGCGCAAGGAGTACGCGGACGGCTTCGTCGCGGTGTCGAACGTGGACTTCGAGGTGCACCCCGGTCAGGTGGTGGGTCTGCTCGGGCCGAACGGCGCCGGCAAGACCACCACCCTGCGGGTGCTGATGGGGCTGACCCAGCCGACCGCTGGGGAGATCTACGTCTTCGGTCGTCGGCTGGTGCCCGGCTCGCCGGTGCTGTCCCGGATCGGCGCGCTGGTGGAGGGGCCCGGCTTCCTGCCGCACCTGTCCGGTCTGGACAACCTGAAGGCGTACTGGAAGGCCACCGGACGGCCGGCCGAGGACGCGCACTTCGACACGGCCCTGGAGATCGCCGGGCTGGGCGACTCGGTGCACCGAAAGATCAAGAATTACAGCCACGGCATGCGCCAGCGGCTCGCCATCGCCCAGGCCATGCTCGGCCTTCCCGAGCTGCTGGTACTGGACGAGCCGACCGACGGGCTCGACCCGCCGCAGATCGCCGAGATGCGCCGGGTCCTCCAGCGGTACGCCACCGACGGCCGCGCGGTGCTGGTCTCCAGCCACCTGCTGGCCGAGGTGGAGCAGACCTGCACGCACGCCGTGGTGGTGAACAAGGGCCGGATCGTGGCGTCCGGGCCGGTGCAGGAGATCGTCGGCGAGTCGCCGAGCGTGCTGTTCGACGTCACCGATCCGGTGGCGGCGCGGGCGGTGCTGGACCGGCTGCACGGCGTACGGGTGCTGCCGGAGAGCGACGGCCAACTGGTGGTCGACACCAACGGCACGGCCCGCAGCGAGGTGGTGGCGGAGCTGGTGCGCGCCGGCATCGGGGTGGACCGGGTGGTGCCCCGGCGACGCCTGGAGGACGCGTTCCTCGCCCTGGTGGGCGAGAACTCTCGGGGAAGCGGTGACCGGTGATGGCTGGATCTCCCGTCGAGGCGCCGGTGGGCGTCACCGACCCGGCCGGTGCGGCCCGGGGCTACCGACCCTCGGCCACCATGCCCTTCGTGGCGGAGTTCCGCCGGCAGGCGTCCCGGCGGCGGACCCAGCTGGCGCTCGGGTTCATGGTGCTGCTGCCGCTGATCATCCTGGTCGCCTTCCAGTTCAACTCGGGTGGCGACGACGACAACGGCAACAACGAGTTCGCCAGCCTGGTCGACCTGGCCACCTCCGGCGGGCTCAACTTCACCCTCTTCTCGATCTTCGTGTCGGCGTCGTTCCTGCTGGTCGTGGTCGTCGCGCTGTTCTGCGGCGACACGGTGGCCAGCGAGGCGAGCTGGGGCAGCCTGCGCTACCTGCTCGCGATCCCGGTGCCCCGGGCCCGGCTGCTCACGGTGAAGCTGGTGGTCGCGCTCGCGTACTCGGGGCTGGCCCTGCTGCTGCTGGCCGGCACCGCCCTGCTCGCCGGGACCCTGCGCTACGGCTGGTCGCCACTGCGCAGCACGGTCGCCGCCGAGCTGGAGCCGACCGAGGGGCTGCTCCGACTGCTGGCCGTGCTCGGCTATCTGGCGGTCGTACTCCTGGTGGTGGCCGGCCTGGCGTTCCTGCTGTCGGTGACGACGGACGCCGCGCTCGGCGCGGTCGGCGGAGCGGTCCTGCTCTGGATCCTGTCCAGCATCCTGGACCAGATCACCGCCCTGGGGGGCCTGCGCGACTTCCTGCCCACCCACTTCAGCACCGCCTGGCTGGGGCTGCTCTCCACGCCGGTGCAGACCGACGACGTGGTACGCGGCTGCATCTCCGCGATCAGCTACGCGACGCTGTTCTGGGGGTTGGCGTTCTGGCGGTTCACCCGCAAGGACATCACGTCGTAGCCTTCCGCCAGGCGCTGACGCCGATCCGGCCCGTGTTGCCCACGTCGATCGGGCCGTCCGGGTCGACCTCCTCGGCCGGCTGACCGGCGGCGGGCGCGACCGTCAGGTACGCCCCGGCGGTGGCCACCACGGTCGAATCGGTGACCAGGTTGCGCCAGAGGACTGTGGCGACGGCCCTCTCGCCCTTGCGCAGCGTGACCGGCTGCGGCGGCTGATCGAAGCCCGAGGTGATCTCCTTCGCCCCGTTCACCACCCGCAGGATGATCGGCTTGCGCTGCTCGTTCAGGACCCACACCGCCGGGTACCCGTTGAGCTGGTAGGTGCGGTCACCGCAGTTGACCAGTTCCAGGCCGAGCGCGCGCAGCCCCATCGCCGCGTCCCCACCGGTGGACCGGATCAGAACGCCGGAGGCCGGGCACTCGGCGACCGGCTCGGCGCTCGCCGACGGGGTCGTGCCGGGCGTGGTCGGTGGCCGGCCCGTGGGATCACCACCCTGGCCCCGATGGTCGCCGGGTGTGCAGGCGGCGAGCAGGAGAGCTACCGCGGCCACCGCGCTGGCCCGTCGCCGTGCTGCCGTGCCGAGGGAGATCATCCGCCGATCCTCGCCCACGCGGGCGTCCCACCGCCGCCCGGCCCCGCAGCTCGCCCGGCGGGCTCTCGTGTCGACCTGCCGGCCTAGCGCTCCACGGCGGCCCGGTGATCCACCCCCACTCCGCCGACGTGGCGGTATCCAGCGACGTGGAAAGCCCCATGTCGGCGATACGGAGTGGATCATCGTTCGTGCGTCAGCCGACGGGGCACTTCGTCTGGGCGTGATGGCGTTGTTCGGCACGCCGGATGACCAGAGCGGCCCGCCGGCATCGCCGCGCTCAGGGCGCGGTGGGCTCTACGCCCCACACGTGGGGCAGCTCGACAGTCGCTGCGGGCAGCTCGACAGGCTGTACGGCCACCTCGGCTGGCGGTACGTTCTGGGCGGGAGCGCTCCCACACGGGCGATATGTTCCGACCGGGATCTTCCCACCAGCAAGGAATTTATTAACTTCGATACATTCATGTCCCACCATTGAAGAGATCTGTCCCCTTCGATGGAGGTCTCCATGAACGTCTCTCGGCTCGGCGGGCCGACCCTGTCCCTGTTCCGCATCGTGACCGGCCTGCTGTTCATGCTGCACGGCCTGTCCTCGATCTTCGGGTTGTTCGGCGGCAACCCGATGACCGGCTCGGCGATTCCGTTCGGCTCCTGGCCGGGCTGGTGGGCCGCGCTGATCCAACTGATCTGCGGCGCGCTGGTGCTGGCCGGGCTCTTCACCCGGCCCGCCGCGCTTCTCGCCTCCGGCTCGATGGCGTACGCCTATTTCGTGGTCCATCAGCCTGAAGGCCTGCTTCCGCTGCGCAACGGCGGCGAGCTGTCGGCGCTCTTCTGCTGGTCGTTCCTTCTGGTCGCGGCACTCGGCTCGGGCCCCTGGGCGCTCGACGCGCTGTTCGCCCGGCGTCGCGCCGACGCTCCACCGGCCTCGGTGACCGACCCCGCCCCGGTTTCCGCCTGACCGCACC
>NZ_JBFAPG010000437.1:0-5351 GCF_040675595.1 Micromonospora sp. NPDC049580 | reverse complement strand
GGGCCGGGGGCGGCGCCGGTGTCGGTGTGCAGGTCGCCTCTCGGCGAGTGGCGCGACGCGGCTCCAGCCGAACGGTATTCCGCGAGGGCTATTTAGGTGAGGCCCGGGGACACTGAGCACACCGACACCTCAGTCAACCAGGCCCCACCGTCTCGTGTTCCGCGCACCGCAGTGCCGGCCGTCACACCCTCACGCCGGGGTTGGCAGCGTGGCCCGACGGGCCCGTACGGCGGTGGCCAGGTGGTCGAGCACCTCGGCGGTGTCGTCCCAGCCGAGGCAGGCGTCGGTGACCGAACGGCCGTACACCAGCTCGCGGGTCGGGTCGAGATCCTGCCGGCCGGGCAGCAGGAACGACTCCAGCATCACACCGGTGATCCCGCGCTGGCCGGCGGCCATCTGCGCCGCCACGTCCGCGGCGACCAGCGGCTGGTTGCGGTGGTCCTTGCCGCTGTTGGCGTGGCTGGCGTCGATCACCAGGCGCTCCGGCAACCCGGCCGCCCGGAGCAGGTCGAGCGCGCCCGCCACCGACTCCGCGTCGTAGTTGGGCCGACCGCCACCGCCGCGCAGCACCAGGTGCCCGTCGGTGTTGCCGCGGGTGTGCATGATCGCCGGGGTGCCGGAGAAGTCGATGCCCGGGAAGACGTGCGGCACCCCGGCGGCGCGGATCGCGTCCACGGCGGTGCCGATGCTGCCGTCGGGGCGGTTCTTCATGCCGATCGGCATGGACAGGCCGGAGGCGAGCTGCCGGTGCACCTGGCTCTCCACGGTGCGGGCGCCGATCGCACCCCAGGCCACCGTGTCCGCGATGTACTGCGGGGTGATCGGGTCGAGGAATTCGCAGCCCACCGGCAGGCCGAGGCGCAGGACGTCGAGCAGCAGCGCCCGGGCCCGGCGCAGGCCGGTGTTGACGTCGCCGCTGCCGTCCAGCCCGGGGTCGTTGATCAGGCCCTTCCACCCCACGGTGGACCGCGGCTTCTCGAAGTAGACCCGCATGACGATCAGCAGGTCGTCGGCGACCCGGTCGGCGGCGACGCGCAGACGCTCGGCGTATTCGAGGGCGGCGGCCGGGTCGTGCACCGAGCACGGGCCGACCACCACCAGCAGGCGGTCGTCCTCGCGGTCCAGCACGCGGCCCACCGCGCGTCGGCCGGTCAACACGGCGGCGGCGAGCGAGGCGTCCAGGGGCAACTCGTGGTGCAGCAGGGCGGGTGTGGTAAGCGGCACGACACGGTCGATCCGCTGATCGCTGACCCGATCGGTCTCCGGGGTCGTCACGGTGGGCATCCTTCCGCCGACCGTGCCCGGGGCCGGTGCCCGGGACGAGCCGGCTGCTCGTACGCAAAAGGGCAGGAACGACAGCTCCTGCCCAGCCGGCTCGGTCCGTGGTGACGTCAGTTCATGGTGAAGTCACCGGCGTGGGAGCCGGCTGCCTAAACCATCGATAGGAACGCGTCACGGGAGCCAGCCTACCCGACCGGGCGGGGATGCCCGTGGCATCGTCCCAAGATGCGGGGTGAACATCGCGTGCCGAGGCCGGGCCGGGGGTAACAGCTGTGCCATGACTGACGAGCAGAGCGATCAGGAGCGGGCGGAGTCCCGCGCGCACCACCTCCTTCCCGAGGAGGCGGCGGTGGGCAGCGACGACCCGCAGGCGCAGGCGGAGGCCATCCTCGCCGAGTCGGACATCCGCGAGGAGGACCAGAACGTGGCCCCGGACACGGTGCTGGAACGTCGTACCTCGGATCAGACGGTTGCCGCCGTCGAACCGCCGGACTGAGCCCGCGCGCCGCGGGCCCGGCGTGAGCCCCGGTAGGTCTGCTCGCGCAGCCAGGCGAGTGGACCGGCCGCCCGCAGTTCGGGTGGCAGGTTGCGCACCGGGTCGAACGCGAGCGCGGCGTCCTCGGCGGCGTCGAGCGGGGCACCGATGCTGACCTGGCCGACCGGCCGCCACGGCCCGACGGCGGACGCGACCGCGAGCACCACGCGCGGCGCGTCCGTCCGGGCCGCGGCAGTGACGGCGGCCAGAGTGCGGCCGAGGTCGACCGAGTCCGGGTCGGCCAACGCGGCCAACCAGAGACGACGCCGGCCCACGCGGTAACACATGATCGTGCTGTAGGTCCCGGTGAAGCCGCGGCGGGGCAGCGGCAGGTTCCGCAGCACCGGAGCGGCGCCGCTGGAGCTGACCAGCAGGTCGAACGGGCGGCCGGTGGGGGAGTGCACACGCACCGCCAGGCCCAGCACGTCCGGCCAACCGCCCGGCGTGGGCGTACCCCTGGAGAGCCGGACCGTGGCCGCGTACCGGCCGGGGTCGTCCAGCAGGGCGACCCCGGTGGGTGGTCCGGGCGTACCCCAGATCGTCACCTCGCCGGTGAACGACCGGCCGGCCGGATGCAGCAGCCGGCCGCGGCGCAGCCGGCCGAGCGCGGCGGTGGCGCGTTCGACGGTCCTGGCGGCCGGTCCGACGGTGCGGCGCGCGGGCGGAACGGGGGTCCGTGGGGTCATTGCTCTGCGGTACCCCGACCGGCAAAGTCGATGCCGGTCGGCCGGCTCGCCGACCGGCGGCACGTCACCTTTCCGCCCGCGAGATCGGATAGCGTCGTGCCATGCCCGACAGTGGTTACCCCTGGCCCATCGAGACGTCCCGACTGGACAACGGCCTGCGCGTGGTGGTGAGCGAGGATCGCACCGCACCCGCGGTGGCCGTCAATCTCTGGTACGACGTCGGATCCCGGCACGAGCCGGCCGGGCAGACCGGTTTCGCCCACCTCTTCGAACACCTGATGTTCGAGGGCTCGGTGAACGTGGCGAAGACCGAGCACATGAAGCTGATCCAGGGCTCCGGTGGCTCGCTCAACGCCACCACCAACCCGGACCGGACGAACTACTTCGAGACGGTCCCGGCCGAGCACCTGGAGCTGGCGCTCTGGCTGGAGGCCGACCGGATGGGTGGGCTGGTCCCGGCGCTCACCCAGGAGACGCTGGACAACCAGCGCGACGTGGTGAAGAACGAGCGCCGGCAGCGCTACGAGAACGTCCCGTACGGGGATGCCTGGCTGCGCCTGCTGCCGCTGCTCTACCCGCCGGGGCACCCGTACCACCACTCGACGATCGGCTCGATGGCCGACCTGAACGCCGCCGATCTCGCCACCTTCCAGGCGTTCCACGAGATGTACTACGCGCCGAACAACGCGGTGCTCACCGTCGTCGGCGACGCCCAGGCCGCCGAGGTGTTCGCGCTGGCCGAGAAGTACTTCGGGGCGTTGCCCGCCCGCGACGACATCCCGCCCGCGCCGGACGGTCGCCGCGTCCCGGCGACCGGGAAGCCCGCCGTGGAGACGGTGATCGCGGACGTGCCGGCGCCCCGCGTCTACATCGCCCACCGTGGTCACCCGTTCGGCAGCCCCGGCTACGACGTGCTCACCGTGCTCGCCACCGTGCTCGGCAGCGGCCGGGGCAGCCGGCTCTACCAGCGGCTCGCCGACGGCGAGCGGATCGCACAACCCGATCTGGTCGGCGCGTACGGGGTGGACCTCGCGCACGCCCCGGCGCCGCTGATCGCCACCGCCACCGCCCGCCCCGGCGTGAGCGCCGAGCGGTTGGCCGAAGGGCTGGCCGAGGTCGTCGACGAGCTGGCCACCGTGCCGGTCACCGCCGCCGAGCTGGACCGGGCGAAGGCGTTGCTGAGCACCGCGTGGTGGCGGCAGATGTCGACGGTGGACGGCCGCGCGGACACGCTCGGGCGGTACACCACCCAGTTCGGTGACCCGGCCCGGGCCGCCGACCGGCTGCCCGCCTGGCTCGCGGTGACCGCCGAGCAGATCGCCGAGACCGCCGCCGAGGTGCTCGGCGCCGCCGACCGGGTGACCCTGACCTACCTGCCCGAGGAGACCGCATGACGCTGATCGCCGACCGTCCCGGCCCGGGTGCCGCTCGCCCGTACCGGTTCCCGCCGGTGGTCCGCCGCGCGGCGGGCGGCGGCCAGGTGGTCGCCGCGCACCTGCCCGGGCAGAACCTCGCCGTCGCGTTGCTGCTGCTCGACGCCGGCGCCGGCCGGGAGCTGACCGGCAAGGAAGGGCTGGGCGGCGTGCTCGCCAAGGCCCTGGAGGAGGGCACCGCGCAGCGGGACGCCACGGCGTACGCGCTGGCCATCGAGGCGCTCGGCACCGAGCTGGTGACCGGGCTGGACTGGGACTCGTTCCAGATCAGCGTGCAGGTCCCGGTGGATCGGCTGACCGCCGCGGTGCAACTCCTCGCCGAGGCCGTCCGGACGCCCCGGCTGGACCCGGCCGACGTCCGGCGCGTGCGCGACGACGAGGCCACCGCGCTGCGGATGGACTGGGCCAACCCCGGCCCGCGCGCCGACGCCGCGCTGCGCGCCGACCTGTTCGGCGCCGACACCCGCTGGGGACGACCGATGTACGGCGATCCGGACTCGGTGGCCGGCCTGGACGTGGAGGACATCACCGTCTTCCACTCCGAGTGGTTCCTGCGGCCCGGCACCCTGATCGTCGCCGGTGACCTGGACCGGATCGACCTGGACGCGTTGGCCGGGGCGGCGTTCGCCGGCACCGGGGGCGGTCCGGCCGAGCGGGGCGGCCCGATCGAGGTCCCGCTGCACACCGGCCGCCGGATCATCCTGGTGGACCGGCCCGGCTCGGTGCAGTCCACGCTGCGGCTGGGCCACCCGTCGCCGCACCGGGCGCACCCCGACCACGTGCCGATGACCCTCGCGGGCACGGTGCTCGGTGGGGCGTTCACCTCCCGGCTCAACCACCTGATCCGCGAGGTGCGCGGCTACACGTACGGCATCCGGGGCGAGTTCGCCTCGTCCCGCCGGTTCGGGCGGTTCGCGGTCAGCTCGGGCGTGCAGACCGCCGTCACCGCGCCGGCCCTGGTCGAGGCGGTGGGCGAGATCACCCGTACGCAGGCGGGAGGCGTGACCGAGGACGAGCTGGCGGTGGCCCGTTCCTGGCGGGCCGGGCAGCTGTCGGTCGAGTTGCAGAGCCCCCGGGCGATCGCTTCCGCGCTGACCACGCTGGTGGTGCACGACCTGCCGGACGACTACCACGCCCGGCTGCGCGAGGAACTGCTCAACGCCGACGTGGACCAGGTCTCCGCGGCAGCGGCCACCCACCTGCACCCGGAAGCGCTGACCCTGGTCATCGAAGGCGACGCCGCCGTGATCCGCAACGACCTCGAGTCCGCCGCCCTAGGAGACCTCCTCCCCTAACCCCCTCCCGCCTCCCGCCTCCCGCCTCCCGCCCCCCGCCCTCAGCCCTCAGCCCTCAGCCCTCAGCCCGTTGATCATGAAGTTGTTGTCACTCGGCACGGCGTGTCGCGGCAATAACTTC
>NZ_JBFAPG010000436.1:0-5361 GCF_040675595.1 Micromonospora sp. NPDC049580 | reverse complement strand
TTCAAGATCCTGCTGGTGCTGGAGTTCGCCCGGCAGGTCGACGCCGGCCAGCTCGCCCGCTCGATCCGCAGCCCGGCGAAGCCGATCGTGGCCGGCACGGCGAGCAGGCTCTCCAGCGCGAGCAGTACCAGCAGGCTCCGGGCGACGGTCCAGTTGGCGCCGAGCAGTTCCTTCCCGACCGCGTCCGGCAGCAGGGCGACCACGATGGTCAACGGCAGAACGGCGGCGGCCACGAGCAGCGCGAGCCGGACAGCCGCCCGAGTCCGCACCGCGCGGGACTCGGCCCGGGTGCGGGCCAACTGCGGCAGGATCAGCGTGGCCGCGGTCGACAGCACCAGGTTGACCGGCCCCAGCAGCGTGCGCCCGGCGCTCAACGCGCCGACCACCGCCGTGCCGGCGACCAACGCCACAGCGGTCAGCGCCAGCTGCGCCGACCCGGTGGTCAGCAGGAACTGCGCACCGAACCCCGCCGCGACGCGGCTCTCGGCGCGGCCGACCCGCCAGCCGGGCACCAGCGCGTACCGGCGCCGGGCCGACACGACCACGCCGATCAGAGCGCCGCCGACGGCCCACAGGGCGAAGACGTACGGCGCGTCGATCACCCGGAGCAGGCCGGCCAGCGCGGCACACCCGGTGAGCACCGCCCAGGCGATCTCCTGGGCCATCGCCGCCGAGGGAGCGCCGATGCCGACGGCGACCGCCTTGGTGTAGTCGTAGAGCACCAACCCGGGCAGGGCGAGGCCCGCGAACAGCAGGTAGGTCGAGCCGTACGCCACGCCGGCCGCGCCGACCAGGGAGCCACCGACGAGGCCGAGCAGGATCGCCCGCCGGGCGGCCGGCGCGACCCCGATCCCGGTGGCCAGCACGGTGTCGGTCACTGTGCTCCGCACCAACCCGGAGCCGACGATGTAGAACGAGAAGGCCAGGGCGAACTGACCCAGCCCGCCGACCGACTCCAGTCGGGTCACGGTGATCGCCAGCAGCAGGTTGCCGCCGCTGGAGAGCCCGCCGACGACCAGCGCGAGCAGCGCCCGGCGACCGGTGCGTGGACCGTCCGGAGCGTCGGCCCGGCCGACGGCGTGCCGGCCGACCGCGTGCCGGCCCACCCGTACGGTCACCGGATCGCGCCGCGGGCGGTGGGCAGTCGGCCGGTGCCCGCGTTCTTGCGGGCCCCGTGCAGGGGGCGGCGGGTGAGCCCCAGGAGGACGAAGACCGGCAGCGCCGCCACCACGTGCTGCAGAAAACTGATGGTGGAGTCCGGGTAGGTGTTGGACCAGAGCAGCGGGTCGAAGAGCACCAGGCAGAAGATGCTCAGCCGGACCGGGCCGGGCGGCCCCCGCCAGCGCAGCAGCATTGCCGCCACCGCGGCCCAGAAGGCGTGCACGGCGACCACGCCGACCGGGCCGTCGAAGAACCAGATGTTGCCCAGCAGCAGGAAGGTGTAGGCCGACGTCGACCCACCGCCGATGTACAGGTTGATCCGCTGCCCGGTGGAGAGCACCGGCCGGTCCGGGTCCAGCACCCGGGGCACCAGCCCGTACCGCAGGTAGTCGGTGACCCCGGGCTGACCCAGGTCGACCGGGACGTCGAAGCCCGCCACCACACTGAGCTGACTGTCCAACCGCAGTCGGTCCGTGGCGGTGACAGTGGTGTCCACCGCGACGCCGCGATCCTCCCGAATGTTGTTGCGGTGTTCGAACACGGCCGGCCAGGCGAGGAAGAGCACCACCGCACAGACCACCAGGTAACGCAGTCGAAAGACGCCGCAGAGCGCTCCGGTGGCAGCCATGAAGAACACCAGCGCGACCAGCGGAGCGGTGACTGCCGTCAGCAGGGCGACGTAGAGCTCCGCGCCGACGAGGACGGCCAGCCAGCCGTGCAGTTTCACCCGCGACAGCCGACCGCTCAGGTGGCTGGCCACCAGCAACGCGAAGCCCAGGGCTGTCCACCCCGAGAAGAGCGTGCTCACCATCGCGAGCGGCCCGTCGGCCAGGTCACCGGCGACCTGGTTGACGATGGTGCCGCGCCCGAGGTGGGCCCCGAGCACGTTGGCGGCGATGCTGGTCAGCGTGACCACGATGGCCACCGGGTAGAGCCGCGGGTACCGGGCGTGGGCGCGCCGGAAGCCCTCCCGCCAGCGCGGGTCGGGCCGCCCGAGCAGCCGCCCGACCGTCTCCACGGCGGCGCTGCCCAGCACCGCGAGCCCGACCAGGGAGACGATGAAGCCGGTCTCCGGATTCCGGTAGAAGACCGCTGTCGGCAGGATGAGCAGCGCGTACGGGGCGAGCACGACGACGGTCACCGGATAGCAGCGGAGCACCCGACCGACGAGATCCCGGTGGGCAGCCGACGCCCTGTCCCTGGTTGGCCGATCCGTCCGCGCCTCGGTTCCACCGGTCGGCCCGCCGGGGTCGAGGGCAGCCCCGGGCCAGGTCATCGCGCGCGCCCCCTTTGGGATGTTGTTGGTCGCTCCTGACCCAACGAACCAACCGACCGGGCGAAACGCCCTTGCGTACGCGGTCGTCGCGGGTCGGCCCGTGCGGCCGCCCAAACTGTGATGAGCTGGGAACATGGATCGGTTCCGGCTCGGGCTGGTGCTCCATCCCACCCGGGACGTGTCCCCGGTGGTGGGCACGATCGTGGCCTGGGCCGCCGAGCACCACGCCGTCCTGGCGGTTCGCGAACAGGACCGGCACCGGGTGCCCGAGCCGGTCCGGGGGGTGCCGGAGGAGGAGCTGGCCGCCGGGTCGGACATGCTGATCGCCATCGGCGGGGACGGCACGATGCTGGGCGCGCTGCGGCTGGCCGTCCACGACCCGAAGCCGGTGCTCGGCGTACACCTGGGCAAGCTGGGGTTCCTCGTGGAGGTCGAACCGCCGGACCTGCCGGCGGCGCTGGCCCGACTGCTGACCGGGGAGTACACCATCGAGGCACACAGCTGCCTGGCCTGCACGGTGTGCGGCGACGACGTCGTCGCGTTCAACGACATCGCGCTGGTCCGCCATCCGGGGCAGGGCTTCGTCAGCGCGAACCTGAGCGTGGACGGGCAACAGTACGGCTACTACCGCTGTGACGCGGTGGTCGTGTGCACCCCGACCGGGTCGACCGCCTACAGCTACGCCGCCGGTGGACCCCTGATCTCGCCGGCGACGCGGGCCGTGGTGGTGACGCCGAGCGCTCCGATGGCCGGCATCTCCCGGTCGGTGGTGCTCTCGCCGGAGGAGACGGTGCGGCTGGACCTGCGGCCCGGGTCCGGGCCGGTCTCGGTGGAGGTGGACGGGCGGGTGATCCGCAACAGGTCGACGACGGGTGCGGTGGAGGTGCACTACCGCCACGGCGCCGGCCTGGTGGTCCGCCTCGATCCGCGCCGCCACCAGGAACGCAATCAGCTCAAGCTGGGGCTGCTGGATCTTCCCCTGTTGCCGGAGCAGCTTCGCGAGTTGCTTCCCGAGAGCCTGCGTCGCCAGCTCGGCCGCCGCGAGGAGCCTCGCCGGTAACGGCACTTTCGTCGGGCTTCCCGACACTGAATCAGACAAACGGTTATGGAAATGTGAAAACCGGATTCCGTGTCGCAAAATCCGTTAAGCAGTTAGGGGACGTGTGTGGCCCCCTGACCTGCCCTGGGTCACCCCCGGCCACGGACAGGACAGGGAGTCGTAGATGCCGCCGGAGATACAACGGGTTGAGCCAACGACATCACCAGCCACCGGCCGGGCCAGGGTGAGTCGTCGTCGGACCGCCGTCTTCCTCGCCGCCGACGCCCTCGGCTGGGTCGGCGGGTTCACGGTCGCGGGCTGGGCGAGGTACGAGTTGGCTCTCACCATCGACCAGGCGGTCAACGCGGTACTGCTCGGCGGCGGGGCCGCCGTGCTGCACGTCGGCGTCAGCGCGCTGCGTCGCATCCGTTCCGGTCGTCAACCCCTCGGCACCGTCGAGGAGGTTCGTGGCCTCGCCGGCACCACCGCCACCACCGCGGCGATCGTCCTCGTCGCCCTTCTCACGCTGGGCGAACGCCCGGTGCCGGCCAGCACCCCGGTGATCGGTGCCGCGCTGGCGCTGCTGCTGATGCTCAGCTGCCGGCTCCTGCACCGCCACCGACGGGACCGTGCGATGCGACCGGACGCCCGCTCGGCCACCCCGGTGCTGCTCTTCGGCCTCGGCGAGGCCGGGCAGGGGCTGGTGCGCGCGATGCTCAGCGACCCGAAGGGCCGCTACCTGCCCGTCGGCGCGCTCGACGACGACCCGGGCAAACACGACCTCCGCATCGCCGGTGTCCCGGTGCTGGGCGGCCGGCAGCACCTCGTCGACGTGATCCGCCGCACCGGCGCCACCACAGTGATCTTCGCGGTGGCCAACGCCGACGCCACGCTGATCCGCGAGGTGCGGGAGGCGACCCTGCGCACCGGCGCAGCGTTCAAGGTCCTGCCACCGGTCCGGGATCTGGTGGATCACCGGATCACTGTCAGCGACGTGCGGGACGTCCAGATCAGCGACCTGCTCGGCCGACGCCAGGTGGTCGGCGACCTGACCTTGGACGACAACGGGCTCACCGGTCGACGCGTTCTGGTCACCGGCGCCGGAGGCTCGATCGGCTCGGAGTTGTGCCGGCAGATCATGCGGGCCAACCCCGGTGAGCTGATGATGCTGGACCGGGACGAGTCGGCCCTGCACAGCCTCCAGATGTCGCTCACCGGACGTGCGCTGCTGGACGGCCCCGAACTCATCCTCGCCGACCTGCGGGACGACGAAGGTATCCGACGCATCATGCGGGAACGCCGCCCCGAGATCGTCTTCCACGCCGCCGCGCTGAAGCACCTGACCCTGCTGGAACGGCACCCGGGCGAGGCGGTCAAGACCAACGTCTGGGGAACGCTCAGCGTGCTGGACGCGTGCCGGGGCGTCGCCCGTTTCGTCAACATCTCCACCGACAAGGCCGCCGACCCGATCAGCGTGCTCGGCTACTCGAAGCGCATCACCGAGATGCTGACCGCGCACGCTGCGGCGACCTACCCGGGCACCTTCCTGAGCGTCCGGTTCGGCAACGTCCTGAGCAGCCGGGGCTCGGTGGTTACTGCCTTCCAACGGCAGATCGAGGCGAGGCAGCCGCTGACAGTCACCGACCCCAACGTGACCCGGTACCTGATGACGGTGCAGGAGGCGGTGCACCTGGTCCTCCAGGCGGCCGCCATCGGCCGCGACGGGGAGGCCCTGGTGCTCGACATGGGCGAGCCGGTCCGGATCGACGACCTCGCCCGCCGCATGGTCATCCCCCTGCGTCCCGGTCACCGGGCGACGACTGCGGCGACCTTGCTGATCGGCTCGGCGAGCGCGTTGATGCCGTCGGAGAGCTCCTTGAGCTCA
>NZ_JBFAPG010000435.1:0-5373 GCF_040675595.1 Micromonospora sp. NPDC049580 | reverse complement strand
CCGATATCGGGGTGTCCACGTCGCCCGATCACCCCGACATCGGCGATCCCGAGTCGATCAATGCTGACGGCAGCCATCGGAGCCACTCTGCCCCACCAACGGGGCAGCTCGACAGGCAACGCAGCAGGCGGCGAGGGGTGGCACTCCGGACTCGCCGCTCCAGGCGTCCGCTTCGTCGCCACCGGTCTGGGGCCTGTCGGTCTGGGGCCGCCGGGTCGTGGCCGCGCGACCGCGACCGCCGGTTCGTGGCTGCCTTCGGGGCTTGGGGTGTTCGGCTCGGCGAGATCGTTCGGCTTCGGTGCGGCCCGGCCGTGCGGCAGCGGTGCGGGCGGCCGGGCAGGGGGCAGGATGGCGGGTGATGTCGGTCACCGTGGCCGGTGTCGACGGCCCAGGTGATCGCCGGGCGGGACGGGTACGAGCCGCGCCGCCCCGGTCGGAGGGAGGCGCGCGGTGAGCGACGAGTTCGACGTGGTGGTGGTGGGGGCGGGGCCGGCCGGGGCGGCCGCGGCGCTGACGGCGCGCCGGGCGGGCGCCAGTGTGTTGCTGTTGGACCGGGCCGACTTTCCCCGGGACAAGGCCTGCGGCGACGGGATCGCCGCGCACTCGGTGGACGTGCTCGCCGAGCTGGGCGTGACCGAGGCGGTGGCCGGCTACGCCGCGCTGCCCGCGCTGCGGATGGTCTCCCCGGGCGGCCAGGCGGTCGCTCGGGCGCTGCCCCGGCCGGCGTACACCGTGCCTCGGGAGGTCTTCGACGCGCGGCTGGTGGCGGCTGCGGTGGCAGCCGGCGCGCAACTGCGCCGGCACAGCGTCCGCCGGGTCCAGCCGCGCTCCGACCGGGTGGTGCTCGACGGGGAGCTGTCCGGCCGGGTGGTGGTGGGAGCGGACGGCGCCGGGTCGGTGGTGCGCCGGGCCCTCGGCCACCCGGTGAACCCCGACCGGCACCTGGCACTGGCCATCCGGGGTTACGCCCCGGCGTTGCCCGGCCCACCCGAGCAGCTCATCGTCACCTCGAAGGCACGCTGGCCGGCGTACGCCTGGTCGTTCCCGATCGGCGACGGGCGGGCGAACGTCGGGTACGGGGAGGTGCTGCGCGGCGAGCCTCTGAGCCGGGCGTACCTGCTGGACCGGCTGGCCGCGCTGCTGCCCGGCACCGACCTGTCGACGGTGACCGCGCTGCGCGCCCATCACCTGCCGCTGTCCACGCACCGGCCGGCACCGGGCCGGGACCGCACCCTGCTGGCCGGCGACGCCCTGTCGCTGATCAACCCGTTCACCGGGGAGGGCATCTTCTACGCGCTGCTCTCCGGTGCGCTGGCCGGTGCCGCGGCGGCCCGGGCGCCCGAGGCGGCGGCGCGTCGCTACGCCGTGGGCCTGCGTCGTCGCCTCGGCACCCACCTGCGGCACAGCTCGGTCGCCGCATGGCTGGCACGACGGCGGCGGGTGGTCGACGCGGCGGTCCGGGCGGCCCGCCGGGACGACCGCGTGTTCGACGATGTGGTCGAGCTGGGACTCGGCGACGGGCGGCTCACCGCCCGTACGCTGGGCATGATCGGCATCGAACTGTCCGGCGGGGATCGGCCTCCGAAGGGGTGATCCCGCTGGCGGGTCGCTACGCTGCTAGGTGATGACGCTGCGGAACCTTATCTACTCCGTGTACGAGCGCCGGCTCACGGCGAAGCTCGCGGGCAAGCCGGTGCCCCGACACGTCGGGGTGATGTGCGATGGCAACCGCCGGTGGGCGAGGGAGATGGGCTTCGTCGACCCCAACGACGGGCACCGGGTCGGCGCGGCGAAGATCAAGCATGTCCTCGGCTGGTGTGACCAGGCCGGCATCGGGCACGTGACCCTCTACCTGCTGGCCACCGACAATCTGCGCCGCCCGGCCAGCGAGCTGGACCCGCTGCTGCAGATCATCGAGGACCTGGTGGTGGAGCTCGCCGAGGAGGGCAACCCCTGGCGGCTGCGCATCGTCGGCGCGCTGGACCTGCTGCCCGCCCAGACGGCGGCGGCGCTCAAGGGCGCCGAGGAGCGCACCCGGGACCGCAGCGGCGGCGCGGAGGTCAACATCGCCGTCGGCTACGGCGGCCGGCGGGAGATCACCGACGCGGTCCGTTCGCTGCTGCTGGAGCACGCCGCCTCGGGCGGCACGATCGAGGAACTGGCCGAGGTGCTGGACGTCGAGCACATCGCCGAGCACCTCTACACCCGCGGCCAGCCCGACCCCGACCTGGTCATTCGCACCAGCGGGGAGCAGCGGCTGTCCGGTTTCATGCTCTGGCAGTCCGCGCACTCGGAGTTCTACTTCTGCGAGCTCAACTGGCCGGATTTCCGGCACATCGACTTCCTGCGCGCGCTGCGCTCGTACGCCACCCGCCAGCGCCGGTACGGCGCCTGACCCTGCTGCGGGCGCAGGAGAGCCCGGTCAGGGCAGCCGGGTGAGGGCTCGGGTGAGGAAGTCGCCCAGTGCGGCCGGGGACTCGATGGTCAGGTCGGCGGCGTTGGCCACTTCCTGACCGGTCTCCGGGTTGGCGACGGCCACGCAGACGCCGAAGAAGTCCGGGTCCGCCTCGGCGCGGGCGCGTAGCGCCGCGAACGCCTTGATGTCCGAGACGTCGTCGCCGAAGTACCAGGCGCCGGTGGCACCCTGGACCACCTCGCCGATCACCATGCCCTTGTCGCGGTCGACGGGCGGCTTGAGCTCCAGCACCATCCGCCCGGCCTGCACCCGCAGCCCCAGCCGGTCGGCCTGCGCCTGCCCCCACTGCTGCACGGTCGGGCCGAGCTGCGGCGCGGTACGCCAGTGCAGCGCGACCGAGAGCCGCTTGAACTCGACGAGCGTGCCGGGTGGCAGCTCCGCCCGGGCCAGGTCGGCCAGCTCGGCCATGGTCGGCACCCACGGCAGGGCGGTGGGCTCGGTGACGGTCTCGCCACCGGAGTGGCTGTGCTCCAGCCCGTAGAGACCGTAGAGGTCGACGCCGCTCAGCTCGCCGAGGCGGTCCCGCAGGAACTCCACGGGCCGCGCGGAGACGATCGCGATCCGCTGCACCACCGGGGCCAGCGCCTCGATCGCGGCGAGGGCGTTGGGCGCGGGGCGAACCGCCGTCGGGTCGTCGTCGACGGGCGCGAGTGTGCCGTCGAAGTCGAAGAAGAGCACGGTCCCCGCCGCCCGGCCGGCAGTGACCTGCCATGCCTGATCGGCGTTCAACGGGGTCCTCGGCTGGTGGTTGCCCAGATTCAACGGCGGCACGCGCGTCAGCGTACCCCGGCGTTGAGGGCTCATTCCTGGCCGAGCACCACCGCTCGGCGGCGCGCGATCAGCGTTCGGCGGCTCCTCGTCCGCGGCGTCCGAACGGCACCACCGCCGCGTCCTGCCCGTGGCTGAGCAGGTAGCCCTCCACGAAGCCGGTGTTGCGGTCCCCGGTGCGGGTCTCGATCTCGGTGAGCCGTGCCACCAGGAACTCGGTGAGTGCGCTTATCCGGTCGTTGAGCCGTTCGTGCAGCTCCGCGACGACGGCCAGGATGACCGCCGTGCCGGCGCTGATGAGCGCGAGAAGGTTGACGAGCAGCGGCAGCTGCCCACCGTTGACCGCGAGGGTCACCACGTTGCCGGTCGCCCACAGTGTCATCGACACCGTGGCGACCACGACTGCCCACCACTTCAGGGTCATGGACAGACCCCTCCTTATGTCCCGCAGGGCTGGGTTCGGCCTTGTCCCGTCCCCCCGCCGATGACGAGCCCAAGCAGTACGAGTACGGACGCTAGCGTGCCCGTTCCGACCCCGGAGCGAAACGAATGAACCTGACCAGGCGTTCTTTCGCCATCTGAGGAACTAGCCTGCCTGATTGCCCCTATTTCGGACATCGACCGGCAACGTTGGGCGGTATGCGAGGTATCTAATGGTTTCGCGGATGTGGAACTTCTCCGCGTCCGACACGTTCGGGTCGACGAGGCGGCGCAGCAGGGCCTCCACGTCCGGGTCCATCGGTGGGGCCGGCTGACCGGCGCGGGGGCCGGTCGCGGTGCGGTCCCAGCCGAGCGCGGCGAAGGCGGCGGCCGGGTTCAGGCCCAGGCCCTCGCAGAAGGCGACGACGCGTTCGGCCTCGGGGTCGCTGGCCCAGTCCCCACGGACCCACCGGTTGATGGTCTGCCGGGAGACGCCGGTACGTCGGGACACCTCGGTGCCGCTCCAGGCCCGCGTCGCCCGCGCCTCGTCGAGGGCGCGCCGGACGAAGGTGGCGAAGGCGATCTTTCGCGCATTGGCCGTCTCGGTCACCCCGTGACGGTACGGCCAGCCTGGCTCGGGCGTACGCCCAGGCACGCTGCTGTCACGCAGACGTGACGGTTCTCTCGGATTCGCGGTAAACGATCCAGCGTCGCTCTGGAGGGGTGTCACCCGGGCAGAATAGATGCCCGTAGTGGCGAATGTAAGCGGACGAAAAGCTGATACTGTCACGCCCATGGGACAATCTACGGTGTGTCACGTGCATGAGACGACTGGTGCTCGCATGCGTCACGCCCCCGGCGCCGAGGGGGTGTGGTGACCGAGCTCGCCACCCGAGCCCAGGCCTTCGGGCTGATCGCCGAGGGAGTGGCCGCGGGGCTGAGTGCCCCGTGGCGCCTCTATCTCGCCCGAGGCTGCCGATACCTGTCGCTGAGCGTGGGCGACCGCACCGAGTGGAACGCCTGGCGTACCCACCTCGGCTGCCCCGAGTTGAGCGTCCGGGTCTACGACGCCGGCGGGGAGATTCGCCGCTCCTCCGTCGCCGAGGTCGTGGTGGACGGCTGCCGGATCAGCGTCGAACTGGTCGAGGAGGTCAGCACGGACGACCTGGACCGGCTGCTGGTCGCGGATCCCACCATCGACCCCACCGCGGTCGAGCCGGAGGAACGATGATGCGGCGTCCGGGCCGGGTCGGGGCCGCCCGATGAGCCCGTTCCTCGTGGTCTTCCTCGTCCTGGTGCTCGGTGCCACCAGCTACGCGGCCGGCCGGCTGCACGGGCAGCTCAGCTACCGCATCGGCTACCGCTTCGGCTACCGGCAGGGCTACTTCGACGGTGACCGGGGCGCCTGGAACCGGCGTCGACGCGACGCCCAGGCGGCGATCGCCTCCGCCCTGTCGGTCTCCTCGGCGGGGGCCGTCCGCTCCGCCGGCACGGTGGCCCGCCCCGGCACCACGTACACCGGCTCGTCGTTCACCGCGCCGGCCGCCCCCATCACCGGGCGGCACCCGACCGGCACGCTCGTTCGACGGACCGGCTGAGCCGGCCGGCGGGCCGCCGCGAGCGGTCCCGCCGACCGGCGCCGAGGAACGCGGTGCGTCGTCCGCGGCGGACACGCACCGTCGGGGCCACGTCAGACCGGTGACGGTGGC
>NZ_JBFAPG010000434.1:0-5448 GCF_040675595.1 Micromonospora sp. NPDC049580 | reverse complement strand
CTTGACGGTGTCGGCGTCCGGCGGGTCGTCGGGGCTGCCCTCGGGGAGCACGATCCCCCGGGAGCCGAGGAACGACCGGACGCCGTCGGCGCGGGGCCGGCCGTCGACGTAGCGGTTGTAGTCCGGGCCGGGGTCGAACGGCTGGAAGGGTTCTCCGGTTGCCGTGGCCCGCTGCCGCAGGAACTCGTCGAACGTCTTCGTCCAGGCGGCGTTGTGCACCCGGGCGGTCTGCGTCAGCACACCGTCCAGATCGAAGAGACAGGCGGTCACATGAGCAGGTAGGCCCAGCACGGTACGAATCTAACCACCCGGCCCGGCCCGCAAACCCGTTTTCGGCCGCCCGTGGCCTCGCTCAGTTCGGCCGCAACGTCCAGATCACCGTCATCGCCGAGGTGGGTGTGCCGTCCTCGGTGGCGATCTCCACCTCGACGGCGAACTCGGGCCGCCGACCGGACTCCAGCTCGGCGATCACCTCCGGGGCGGGCCGCCCGAGCCGCGCGGCGGCCAGCACCGGCCCCCGGGCCAGCTTGCGGTAGGCGATCTCGGCCCGGACGGCGAGCGGCACGCAACGATCGAGCAGCTGCCCGAAGGCGGCCAGCACGACCGCGCCGGAGGCCGTCTCGCCGAGCGTGAACATCGCCCCGGCGTGCGGGCCGCCGACGTGGTTGTGGGTGGCCGGCGTGTCGGGGAGTCGGACGACGGCCCGCACCCCGCCGTCCGCCTCCGGTGCCACCTCGACGAATTCGATGCCGAGCGTACGGGCGAACGGCACCGCTTCCAGGATGCCGGCCGCCACCTGGCGGGAGTCGATGGTCATAGCCCGACGTTACTTCTCGGTAACCAGGGCGGCAACCAGGGTTTTTCCCGGCTACCGACGGGTCAGAGGTTGGCGATCGTCCGCAGGATCTCCGCGTAGAAGTTGCCGTCGATGCTGCGGAAGAGCGAGAAATCCTGACCCGGGTCACCGAAGAACGGACGCAGCGTCCACGCCAACTGGGTGCCGACGAACCCGAAGAGCAGGATCCAGATGTAGAGCAGCGTCATGCTGGCCGGCCGCTGCGTCGGCTCGCCGCGCCGGGCCGGCGGGGTGGCCCACGGACGCTGCGCCGCCGGGTAGCCGGGCGGCATCATGCCGGGCGGGAACGAGCCGGGGGCCGGCTGTCCGCCCCACTGGGCCGGGACGTGCGCGGGCACCTGAGCCGGGGTCTGCACCGTCGGTGCCGCGGCGGGCGTGCCACCGTTCGCGGCCGACCCCGCCACCGCTGCTCCTGCCGACCCGGCGACCGGCTCGGCATCCGCATCGGTGGTCGAGGCCGCACCGGCGGGCACGCTGGCCGGCACCGCACCGGCGGGCACGGCAGCCGGCACCGCCGGCGCTTGGGCGTTGACCTGGCCCGCGGCCCCGGCCGTGGCCACCGCCGGGGCGAGCAGGCCGTGGTCGTTGAGCACCTGCATCCCGCCGGTCAGAAAGCGCAGCCCGACCAGCGCCGACAGCGTCAGGATGGCGACGTTGAGCAGCTTGAAGAAGCCGTAGTCGGGCGCGGTGATCAGGAAGAAGAGGCTGATCGGTGCGAAGGCCACCGCGAGCATCGAGGTGACCGTGATCGCGACCATCACCAGCGCCAGCGACTGGCGCACCGACAGCCGGGCGCCGAACACCAGGTTGAACAGGTAGAGCGTGGGCAGGCAGATGGCCAGCGTGACCAGGAACAGCAGCGGCAGCTTCAGCGCGGACGTGAGCGCCATCAGCGGGCTGTGGAACGCCCCGAGCACCGCGCCGTAGCAGGCGAGCGCGATGGCGGAGCTGGCCAGCATCCGCCCGGTCAGCGCGTTGAGGTCGCCCTCGGCCACGATCTGCTGCCAGATGCCCTGCCGGTCGCGCAGGATGCGCTCGATGACGAGCGGGCTGGGACGGTCACCCGACACGGGTGCACCCCTTTCGGTGTGTCACATAGTGGACTAGGTGGGCAGACGGTAGGACACCGGACGGACCTCCCGCCACCCCGCTACGGCGTGGCGTCACCGCCAACCCACGTCGATCCGGGCCCCGCGCTCGTCGAAGAAGTGCAGCGCGTCCATCCGAACCGACACGGCGAGCGGATGACCGGCGGTGACCGCCGGGTACGGCGCCAGCCGCACCGCCAACTCGGCCGGGCGACGGTGGTGCCGGCCCGGGTCGGGGAGGACGCTGGTCCGCGTGGCGCCGTTCGAGACCTCCTGGGGCTCCACCGGCTTGCCGGTGAGCCGCTGCATCACCGCACCGAACCGGCGCAGTCCTCGCTGGCCCACGGGCGGCGGGTCCAGAGGCGCGCCCATCTCGTCCACGACGATCGCGGTCGCCCCGATGTCGAGGAACGCCAGCGACTCGTGCCCGTGGTGCTCCAGGTAGCGGATCCGGCCGCGCAGCACGTCACCGGGGCTGTCCGGGGCGACCGGGGTGAGCGCCTCGGCCCGCATCCCGACCACGATCCGCTCGCCGTGGTAATGCGCCACCGCCCGGCTGCGGATGTCGTTCCACGGCAGGTAGAGCGACTGGTCACCGAGGTTGAGCGTGACGTACCGGTCGAGGTGGACGTAGACCGACGCCTCCAGCAGGTTCATCCGGGGGCTGCCCAGGAAGGCGGCCACGTAGAGCGTCGCCGGGCGGCCGTACACCTGGGTGGGTGTGCCCACGTCCTGGAGCACGCCGCGGCGCATGATGGCCACCCGGTCGGCCATGGTCAGCGCCTCGGCCTGGTCGTGGGTGACGTAGACGGTGGTGACGCCCAGCTCCCGGGTCAGCCCGGAGATCTCCGCGCGCAGCTCGGCGCGCAGCCCACTGTCCAGGTTCGACAGCGGCTCGTCCATCAGGAACAGCCCCGGTCGTCGGACGATTGCGCGGCCCATGGCGACCCGCTGGCGCTGGCCGCCGGAGAGCTGGCCCGGCTTGCGGGCGAGCACGTCGCTGATGCCCAGGGCGCTCGCCACGTCGGTGACCCGCTCACCGCGCGGCTCCGGTTCGACACCGGCCAGCCGCAGCGGAAAGGCGATGTTGTCGCCAACGGTCATGTGCGGATAGAGCGCGAAGTCCTGGAAGACCATCGCGATCTTGCGGTCGCGTGGCGGCAGGTCGTTGGCCAGTTCCCCGTCCAGCAGCACCGCGCCCTGTGTCGGGTCCTCTAGACCGGCGATCATGCGCAGCACTGTGGACTTGCCGCAGCCGGATGGCCCCAGCAACACCATGAACTCGCCGTCGTTCACGTCCAGATTTATGCTGTCGACGGCCAACGTGCCGTCCTTGAAAACTTTGGTCACATCTTTGAGCGCGACGGTGCTCACCGTCACCTCCCCCAGGTCGTCGGCCGAACCCCCACAAGACTGTGACCAGGATCATTCGATTCGCACATCGGGTAAACGTCTCGTGTTCGGCCCATGACGCCGCTATTACGCCGGGACGAGGTGTCGTCGCGGTCAGCAGCCCGCCGACGGTTCGGGCTGTTCGCCGAGGAACACCCGGCGCACCACCCGCTCGGCCGCCTGCCCGTCGTCCAGGCGGCAGAACCGGCCCCGGAAGTGCTGGCGGGCCTTGTGCGCGGCGTCCGAGCGCACCGCGTCCGTGCGGAACAGGTCGAGCAGGTCGGCGAACGTGGTGGCCACAGCCCCCGGTGGCTCCGCGGTGACGTCGAAGTAGACACCCCGGGCCAGGCGGTACGCCTCCCAGTCCGGCGTGTAGAGCACGATGGGCCGGTCCAGCACCGCATAGTCGAACATCGCCGAGGAGTAGTCGGTGACCAGCACGTCGGCGACGAGGTAGAGATCCTCCACCCGCTGGTAGCCGCTGACGTCGCGCACCCGCTGGAAGTCCAGCGGCCAGCCGGGCCGGCGCTCCCGGTCGTGGAAGTAGTGGCTGCGCATCAGCAGCCGTCCCGAGTCACCGAGCGCGGCGACGAACCGGTCCGGGTCGAAGGGCGGCCGGTAGCCGGGCAGGTGCTCGCGGTGCGTCGGGGCGTACAGGACCACCTGCTCGTCGGGCCCGAGGCCGAACTCCGCGCGGAGCCGGCGTACCTCGTCCGGACTGGCCGTGACCAGCCGGTCGTTGCGCGGATAGCCCACCTCAAGCGTCGTGTAGGTGGCCGGATAGGCCCGGTCCCACATCTGGGTGGAGAAGCTGTTGGCGCTGACGCTGTAGTCCCAACGGTCCACCCGGCGCAGCAGGCCGGCGAAGTCCATCCGGCCCGCGCCGACCGGGTAGCGCTGCTGGTCGAGCCCCATCACCTTGACCGGGGTGCCGTGATGGGTCTGCACGTGCACCTGCTCCGGCCGCTTGCGCACGAAGTCCGGGTAGTTGACGTTGTTGACCAACCACCGGGCCCGCGCGAGGACCCGGTAGTACGCCGGGGTGCCGGCGACGACGTACTCCACCCCGGCCGGGACATCGTCCACCCGGTCGCGGCGCACGATCCACACGCCCCGCACCTCGGGGGCCAGCCGGCGGGCCGCCTCGTAGATCGCGGCCGGGTTGCAGGAGTACCCGCGGTACCAGTAGGCCGCGTACACGGCGAGCGTCGGGTCCACCGGCCGGCGCAGCTCCGCCCGGTAGTACTCGTGCAGCAGCCCGTCGCGGGTCAGCCGCGCGCCGCGCCGGGCCACCGGCCCGACCCGACGACGGGCGGTACGCGCCTGCCTCCAGGCCGTGTCGCGGGCCCGGCTGGCGGCCCGCAACGCGCTGAACGTCCGCCACCGGCCGGCCGCCACCAGCCGGTGCTTGACTCCCTCGACGCCCTCCGGCACGGGGTACCCGCCCTCTGGCAGCCACCGCGCGTAGTCGGCGGTGATCTGCGCGAAGAACGCCGGCCGCAGTTCCGGGGCGATCCGCTGACCGTTGCCCAGCACGGTCAGGTAGTGCCAGATCATCCGTTCGAAGACCGCCGGCCGCAGCGCGTCCACCGCCGGCGACCAGGCGTCCATCAGGTGGAAGACCCGGTGCCACTGCGGGAACACCTCGAAGTGCCGGTCCCCTCTGGTCTTCGTGATCGCGCCGGCACGGCGCTGCCGGTAGTTGACGCAGACCCGATCCAGTACGCCGATCCGCTGCGCCGCCATCAGCACCGGGTAGCTGAACGAGACGTCCTCGTACCAGCCGTCCGAGAAGCGCAACCCCAGCTCGACCAGAAACTCGCGGCGGACCAGCCGGTTCCAGGCGGTGTGCAGCAGCCGCATCGCCTCCGGCCGGTCCCGCAGCCGGAAAGTGGCCGCCCCGGGCGACTCCGGGAACACCTCGGCCATCGCGCTGCGGGTGGCGGTGTCGTTCCAGTGCGTCCGGACGTGGTCCACCAGCAGCACGTCCGGCCGGGTCGCGCGCAGTCGCTCGGCCACCTCCCGCAGGCAGTCCGGCGCCAGCCAGTCGTCCCCGTCGAGAAACCACACGTACTCGCCGACGGCCTGGTCCAGCCCGCAACATCGGGCTGG
>NZ_JBFAPG010000433.1:0-5461 GCF_040675595.1 Micromonospora sp. NPDC049580 | reverse complement strand
CCGGCGCTGGCCGTCGGCTGCGTGGGCGTGGTCGGCACCTCGACGCACTTCACCGGGGCGCTGACCGCACAGATGATCGAGGCGTACGACGCGGGTGCCCTGGCGGCGGGCGAGCACGCGCAGGGTGCCGGCGGCCAGGTCGGTGCCGAGCGGCAGCATCATCCGGGCGGCCCAGAGGCTGTCCCGGCCGAACAGGGTGAGGAACCAGGGGACGCCGGCGCCGAGGAAGACGTCCCCGGGCGCGCCGGTCTCGGCCAGGCGTAGCCCGCGCAGGTCGTCCAGGCTGCGGTCGAGGAAGCGGACCAGCCGTCGATCGTCGGCGGTCACCTCGGGTCGGGCCCACTCCGGTTCGCCGACCGGGCCGATCACCACGGCGCGCGGGTCCTCGACGGTCAGCTGCCAGCGCAGCACCGACTCGCCTCCGGGGGGCAGGTCGATCGGCCAGGCCAGCCGCGGCGCGGTGGCCCGTTCGTCGGCGGCGAGCACGTCGGCGTCGGGCGCGGTGACGGTGACGGTGATGCCGTCGGCCGACCAGGTGAGCAGGCCCGGCTGGCCGGTCTTGGCCTCCAGCGGCGCGGCGGCGCCACCGGACTTGACCACCTCGATGGGCGCCAGGTCGCAGCCGAGGTCGACGCTCACGGTGGCCCGTACGCCGACCGTGGCGGTGGAGACGATCCGCAGCTCCTCGGTGAGGCCGTTGCGAGTGGCCCGACGGAGCCGGTCGACGCGGACTGTGGGGTCGGGCGTGGGATCGCCGAGCCAGCGGGCCAGGCCCACGAAGCGGGCGCCGTGCGGGCCGTCCGCGCCGCGGGTCAGCCCCTCCAGCTCCTGGTCGTCGACCCGCAGTTCGGCCCGGGAGAGCACGCGGGCGTCGGCGTGGAAGACGCCCTGGACGCCGGTCGGGCGGATCTGCCCGGTCGCGTCCCCCAGCGCACTGGTCGGGGCGAGCACCACCGGAACCAACTCGTGCAGGAGGGGTTGCAGCTGGCGTTCGATCACGGCGCGGCTCCAGATCTCGGGGGGCGGGGCGGACATCTTGACAACGCGCCCCTGGCGGTGCAAAGTGCGAAACATTCCAGAAACTTGAACGATCTAATCCTGCACTATCCGAATTGGATCGTTCAAGACGGCGAGAGGGATTAAGTGCCCGAGAAGGTAACCATTGCGACGGTGGCCCGGCACGCCCGAGTAAGCCGGCAGACGGTCTCCAACGTGCTCAACGCGCCGCACATCGTGCGGCAGGAGACCCGCCAGCGGGTCGAGGACGCGATCAGCGCGCTCGGCTACCGGGCCAACCAGGCGGCCAGACAGATGCGCACCGGCCGGTCCCGCCTCATCGCCGCCCGGATCGAACCGACCCGCGACGGCATCAACGGCTCCGTTCTCGACCGCTTCCTGCACGGCCTCACCGAGACCGCCGACGCCGCCGGCTACCGGGTGCTGCTCTACACCGCCACCGACGACGAGCGGGAGATCGCCACCTACGACGACCTGCTCGGCACGTACGAGCTGGACGCGTTCGTGCTCGTCGGCACCAAGTACGGCGACCCGCGTACCGCCTGGCTCGCCGACCGGGACGTGCCGTTCGTGACCTTCGGCCGCCCGTGGGACGCGCTCGACGCGCACCCCTGGGTCGACGTGGACGGCGCCGCCGGCACTGCCGCCGCCACCCGGCATCTGCTCGACGCCGGGCACCGGCGGATCGCGTTCATCGGCTGGCCCCTCGGGTCCGGTGTCGGCGACGACCGGCGGGCCGGCTGGCACGACGCGCTGCGCGCCGCCGGTGTCGACCCGACCGGGCTGCACCGCGAGACCGAGGACGGCATCGCCGAGGGCGAACGGCTCACGCGGGACCTGCTCGCCGCCGAGGCGCCGACCGCCGTGCTCTGCGCCAGCGACTCGCTCGCCCTCGGCGCGCTGCAGGCGATCCGGGGCACCGACCCGCCGGTGTCGGTGATCGGCTTCGACGACACGCCGGTCGCAGCCGCGGTGGGGCTGACCAGCGTCAGCCAACCGCTCGGCGAGGCCGCCGCCCGCTGCGTGGACCTGCTCACCGGGGTCCTCGACGGCAACCACGAGACCCCCACCCACGTGCTGCTCCAGCCCTCGCTGGCGCTTCGGCACACCGCGTAGTCCCATCCCCCACCAGGAGAGAACCCCATGGCACCTCGAAACCTCACCCGGGCGGCGGTGGCCGGCCTCGCCGCCGTCGCCCTTCTCGGTTCCGCGGCCTGCGGCAGCGGCTTCGACGACTCGTCCGGCGACGCCGCCCAGTCCAGCGGACCGGCCAGCCTGCAGATCCTGATCGGATCCTCCGGCGAAGCCGAGACCAAGGCCGTGCAGGACGCCGCGGCGAAGTGGGCCAGCGGCTCCGGCAACACCGCCACGGTCACCCCGGCGCAGGACCTCACCCAGCAGCTCGGCCAGGGCCTGGCCGGCGGCACCCCGCCGGACGTCTTCTACGTCGACGCGGCCCGCTTCGCCGACTACGCGAGCGTCGGCGCGCTGGAGCCGTACGGCGACAAGATCTCCAACCCGGACGACTTCTACGAGAGCCTGCGCACCACGTTCTCGTACGACGGCAAGCTCTACTGCGCGCCCAAGGACTTCTCCACCCTGGCCCTGCAGATCAACACGGACCTGTGGGCGAAGGCCGGACTGACCGACGCCGACGTGCCGACCACCTGGGACCAGCTCACCGCGACCGCCCAGAAGATCAAGGCGAAGGGGCAGGTCGCCCTGGCGCTCGGCGACACCCGGGACCGGATCGGCGCCTTCCTGGTGCAGAACGGCGGCTGGCTGCTGAGCAAGGACGGCAAGCAGCCGACCGCCGACACCCCGGAGAACCTGGCCGCCCTCCAGTACGTCAAGTCCCTGCTCACCTCGGGCCTGGCCAAGTACCCGAAGCAGCTCGACTCGGGCTGGTCCGGTGAGGCGTTCGGCAAGGGCAAGGCCGTGATGACCATCGAGGGCAACTGGATCAAGGGCGCGCTGCAGAACGACTTCCCGAACGTGAAGTACAAGGTGGTGGCGCTGCCGGCCGGCCCGAAGGGACAGGGCACGCTCTCCTTCACCCAGTGCTGGGGCATCGCGGCGAAGAGCAAGTACAAGGACCAGGCCATCAAGTTCGTCGAGGCGATGACCAGCGGTGAGCAGCAGCTGACGTTCGCGAAGGCGGTCGGTGTCATGCCGTCGCGGCAGTCGGTGCGCGACCAGTACACGGCCGCCAATCCTGAGGACAAGCCGTTCATCGACGGCGTCGCGTACGCCCAGGGCCCGGTGAACGCGCCGAAGATGGACAGCGTCCTCAAGGACCTGGACACCGGTCTGCAGAGCCTGGCCAACGGCGACCCGAAGACCGTGCTGCAGAACTTCGACAAGAACGCCAAGGCGGCGCTCGGCGGCAGCTGAGGTGACGGCGGGGGTCCCGACAGCGAGCGGGGCCCCCGTCCGCACCTCCGGCCCGGAAGGGCCCGAGAGAGGGAGGGAGGGGAGATGGCAACCGAGACACTGACCGCCGTGGCCACCGCGCCCGGGACGAGCCCCCGGCGACGGCGGGGTGGCGTCCGCGGCAACGAGAACCTCGCCGGCTGGCTCTTCGTCGCACCGGTGATCGTCATCCTGGGGCTGTTCCTGCTGCTGCCGATCCTGATGGCGCTCTGGGTCAGCCTGACCGACTGGAACGGGCAGGGCAGCCCGTTCACCGGCGACGTCCCGTTCGTCGGCGCGCACAACTACACCCAGTTGTTCACCGAGGACGGGCTGCCCCGCCGCGACTTCATGACCAGCATCCGCAACAACATCTACTACGTGGCGATCGTGGTGCCGGCGCAGACCGTGCTCGCGCTCGGGCTGGCGCTGGTGGTCAACAACCGGATGCTCAAGGGCAAGAGCTTCTTCCGCAGCGCGTTCTACTTTCCCTCGGTCACCAGCTCGGTCGCGATCAGCGTGGTGTTCCTGTTCCTCTTCGCCAACTCCGGCGCGGTGAACGCGCTGCTCGGCTTCCTCGGGATCGACGGCCCGGAGTGGTTCGCCGACTCCCGGGGTGTGCTGCACCTGCTCTTCGGCGCGGTCGGCGTCGACTCGCCCCCGGCGGCGCTCACCGACGGCGGCCCGTTCGGGCTGAGCTGGTGGGACTGGCTGGCCGGCCCCAGCGTGGCGATGATCTCGATCATCACGTTGGTCATCTGGACCACCTCCGGCACGTTCATGCTGATGTTCCTGGCCGGCCTGCAGAACGTGCCGGTGACGCTGGACGAGGCCAGCACGCTCGACGGAGCCTCCCGCTGGCAGCGGTTCCGCTACGTCACCCTGCCGATGATCAGGCCGACCACCTTCCTGGTGCTCACCCTCGGCATGATCGGCTCTTGGCAGGTCTTCGACCAGGTGTACGTCATGAGCCAGGGCGACCCGGCCAAGACCACCGTCACCCCGGCGTACCTGTCGTACCGGACCGCGTTCCGGGACTTCGACTACGGCTCCGGCGCGGCGATCTCGTTCGTGCTGTTTCTGATCATCATCGTGCTCACGCTGATCCAGCGTCGGGCGCTCGCCGAGCGGGACACCGACCGGCCGCGCCGCGGCTGGCGGCGTCGACGCGTACCGGAGAGGTCCTGACATGGCCGTGCTGACCGACCGCCCGGCGGCGGCGCCCGCGCGCGGCGACCAGCGCGCGGCCCGCACCCTGGTCACCCGCTTTCTGGGGTACGCCACGCTGGTCTTCTTCGGGCTGGTGTTCCTCTACCCGTTCGTCATCCAGATCGCGAGCTCGCTCAAGACCGAGCCCGACGCGGCGGCGAACCCGCTCTCGCCGATTCCGGACCCGCTCAGCCTCGCCGGCTTCGACCGGATCTTCGCCGGCACCAACTTTCCGCTCTGGCTGGGCAACTCGCTGCTGGTCACCGTGCTGGTGACCCTCGGCCGGGTGTTCTTCGACTCGCTCGCCGGGTACGCGTTGGCCCGGCTGCGATTCGCCGGGCGCGCCGGGCTGTTCGCCGCCGTCATCGCGGTGATGGCGGTGCCCGGCGTGGTGCTGCTGATCCCGAAGTTCCTGGTGCTCAACCAGCTCGGCCTCTACAACAGCTACGCCGGCCTGGTGGTGCCGCTGCTGGCCGACGCGGCGGGCGTGTTCATCATGAAGCAGTTCTTCGAGTCGATCCCGGTGAGCGTGGAGGAGGCCGCCCGCATCGACGGGGCGAGCATCTTCCGCACCTTCTGGTCGGTGGTGCTGCCGATGGCGAAGCCGGCGCTGATCACCCTGACCATCCTGTCGTTCCAGGGCTCCTGGAACGAGTTCCCGCACAGCCTCGTGTCGGTGCAGGACCCGGACCTGTTCACCCTGCCGCGCGGCCTCGCCGACCTGGTCAGCGGCTCGCTGGGCAGCGGCACCCAGTACCCGCTCAAGCTGGGCGCGGCGCTGCTCGCCACCATCCCGGTGGCGATCATCTTCGTGGTGTTCCAG
>NZ_JBFAPG010000432.1:0-5468 GCF_040675595.1 Micromonospora sp. NPDC049580 | reverse complement strand
GGCCGGCGCCGATGACGTTGCCGACCCGCAGCGTGACGCCCTCGATCAGGCCCTGCCGGTCGGCCTCGGCGACCGCCGTGGTGCAGCGCAGCTTGAACTCGCCGTACGGCATCACCGGCGCGGGCGGCAGCCCCTCGGGCATCGAGGTGTCGACCGGGACCAGCCCGTACTCGTGCACGCTGCCCAGCTGGATCACCCGGACCCGCCCGGGCAACCGGCCGGCGGCCTCGATCAGCCGCTCGACCAGCGTGACGTTGACCGCGAGCATCTGCGCGTCGGTGAGCCCCCACATGCCGCCCGCGGCGTTGATCACCACGTCCGGATCGAGCTCGCGCAGCACCGCGGTGATCTCGTCGACGTCGGCGGCGGCCAGGTCCAGCGCGCGGACCTCGACACCCGGCCCGACGTCGCGCGCGGTGCGGGCCACGGCGACCACGGTGTGCCCCTGGTCGGCCAGCGCCCGGCAGATGGGGCGGCCGAGGAAGCCGGTGCCACCGAGCACGGCCACCCTCCGCCGCTGTCCGGCGGCCTCCGCCGAGTGCCGTGGTTCGACGATCATGGCGCTGGCGTCTCCCTGGCTGCGGTCGGTCATCGGCCCGGCCCGAACGCGTGCCGCGACAGGCTCTTGACGCCGGTCATCCGGCCGGCGAGGACCGCCGTCGGCAGCAGCGTGATGGCGTGCAGCCGGGACGACATGTAGCGGCGGGCGGCCCGCGCCGCCCGGGGCCAGCCCTGCTCGTCCATCCGCCGGGCGACGTCGACGAAGAACGCCCGCGCCTCGGTGAACCGGGTGCCGGTGACCGCGTCGGCGGCGGACTTGCTGACCGCGTGCCGCCGGTACTGGAAGCACAGGGTGGTGTCGACGGCCATCTGCTCGCCGCGCTGGATCAGGTCGATCACCAGGGCCAGGTCCTGGATGACCTGGAACTCGTCGCGGAAGTCCACGGCCTTGAGCGCGTCGGTCCGCCAGCAGATCGACGGGAAGTAGAACCAGCAGCCGCGCAGCAGGCTGGCCGCCAGATCCTCGCCGCCCATCAGCTCCCGGGACTCGACCCGCGGGGCGTAGAGCCGCCGCTTGGCCTCGTCGACCATGGTGTTGACCACCGCGCCGGTGGCGTCGATGATCTCGACCCCCGGCTGGACCATGCCGACGCCCGGGTACTGCTCGATCACCGATCGCACGGTGGCGACGTAGTTGGGGTGCATGATGTCGTCCGTGCCCATCATCACCAGGTACTCGTGCTCGGCGAGGCCGACGCACTTGCGGTAGTTGCCGGTGACCCCGAGGTTGCGCTCGTTGCGCTGGTAGCGGACCCGCTCGTCGGTGATCTGAGCGAACCACTCCGGCACGCCCGGCTCGGTGCCGTCGTCGACCACGGTCAGGCGCCAACCCGGGTCACTCTGCGCCATCACGCTGCGGACGGCCGCCTGCATGAGGGGCACGCTCCCGTAGTACGGCAGCATGATGTCGACAATCATCGGTTCCGCGGGCCTTACTGTGCGTGGTGGAAGTGCTCGACGGGCGCGGCCACATTATCAGGCATCCCGTCCGGATCCAGTACCGGCGAGCCGGCCTGACGGCCGTCGCGACGCCACCGCCGGTGACCGGACGACGGGGCCGACGGCGACCGCGGCGGGGGCTATCATCGTCGCGCCCGCACCGCACGCCCCCCCGATCGGACGCCGATGCCAGACCGCGCCGTCACCACGGACGCGCCTCCCGCGCAGACCGACGCGGGGCCGCCCGCGCCAGCCACCGAGCCGGCCCGACGGCGACTCCCCCTCGTCCGCCGACTCGCGCTCAGCGTCTGGTTCTGGCCCACGGCCTTCGCCGCGCTCGCGGTCGGCTGGCGTCTCGGCAGCCCAGAGATGTGGCACGACGAGCTGGTGACCGTCGACGTGGCGACCCGCTCGACCGGGCAGATTCTGGGCATGCTGGCGAACGTCGATGCCGTGCACGGGGCGTACTACCTCTTCATGCACGGCTGGACGACCCTGTTCGGCACCGGCCCGGCCGTCGTGCGGCTCCCGTCGGCCCTGGCCATGGTCCTGGCCACCGCGTGCGTGGCGCTGGTCGGGCGACGGGTGTTCGGCCAGACGGCGGGGATCGCCGCCGGGTTCGTCTTCGCCCTCGTGCCCACGGTCACCCGCTTCGGGCAGGAGACCCGGTCGTACGCCTTCGTCGTCCTCGCCGCGGCCGCCGCAACCCTGTTCCTGCTGCGTGCGTTGCAGCGGCCGGGGTGGCTGCGCTGGATCGCGTACGTGCTCGCCGTGGCCGCCATCGGCCTGGTGAACGTGGTGGCGCTCACGCTGCTGCTCGGGCACGGCGTGGCCGTGTTGATCCACTGCTGGCGGGAGCGCCGGTGGTGGTCGCTGGCCTGGTTCGTGCTCGCCGCCGCCGCCGGGGTGGGGATCGCCGCGCCGGTGATCCTGCGCGGTATGAAGCAGGCGGGGCGGCAGATCAGCTGGATCCCGGACAGCGCGCCCTGGACGGTCTGGGAGCAGGCCTTCGGCTCGGTGCTGCTCGCCGCCGCGATCACCGCGCTGGCCGTGGTGGGCGTGCTGACCCACCTGCGCCGCGACGCCGCCGCGCGGACCGCCGTGGCGGCGGTGATCGCCGCCCTGCCGCTGCCGGTGATCCTGCTGGCCTCCACCGGCGACATCAACTACTTCTTCTCCAAGTACCTGCTGTTCCTCGTGCCGGCCTGGGCGGTGCTCGCCGGCGCGGGCGTCGCCGCGGTGCGCCGCGCCCCGCTGGTCGCGGTGGGGCTGGTGGTGCTCGCCGCCCTGAGCGTGCCCGGTCAGCTCGCGCTGCGCGGGGAGTACTCGCACGGCTGGTACACGTATCCGCAGGGGCGGGCGTTCAAGCCGCTGTCGTACTCGGAGGCGGCGCGGGTCATCGAGGCCGGCTACCAGCCCGGTGACGGCCTCGTGGCGGGCGGCCCCTGGTGGTGGATGCACGAGCCGGGGGTGCGCTACTACCTCCCTGCGGACGTGTCGCCGCGCAACGTCTTCCAACAGCAGTCGGCGGCCCACCGCAACGAGCTGTTCGGCGCGGACTGCGCCGACCCGGCCCGCTGCCTGCGCGACGAGCCCCGGCTGTGGGTGCTGCTGCCGACGGTCACCGACGCGCCGCTGACCGGCCTGCCGAAGAAGCAGTCCGCCGTGCTCGCCCAGCGCTACGACGTGGTCCGCGTCACGCACGTGACCGGGCTGACCGTGGCCCTGCTGCAACGGCGCGGCTGAGCCGACGCACCGGCCGCCCGGTGGCGCCCCGGGCGCGGTTACCGCGCGCGGCGCCCGGGTAGGGGGGTCGGCATGGCGGAACTGTCGACGCTCTGGATCATCCGGCACGGGGAGAGCACCGCGAACGTGGCGGCCACCCGGGCCGAGGAGAACGGCGCGGACGTGATCGGGCTCAGCCACCGCGACGCCGACGTGCCGCTGTCGGCCACCGGCGAGGAGCAGGCGCGGGCGACCGGCCGCTGGCTCGCCGGGCTGCCCGAGGATCGGCGCCCCGACGTGGCGGTGGTCTCGCCGTACCTGCGGGCGGTGTCCACGGCCGAGCTGGCGCTGCACGGCACCGGGGTGCCGGTGAGCCGGGACGAGCGGCTGCGCGACCGGGAGCTGGGCATCCTCGACGGCCTGACCGGGCACGGGGTACGCCGCCGGTTTCCCGACGAGGCCGAGCGCCGCGCCCGGCTGGGCAAGTTCTACTACCGGCCGCCCGGCGGTGAGGCCTGGACCGACGTGGCGCTGCGGCTGCGGACGCTCCTCGGCGACCTGCGCCGCGACCACGAGGGCCAGCGGGTGCTGCTCTTCGGCCACGACGCGCTGGTCTTCCTCCTGCGGTACCTGGTGGAAGGGCTGACCGAGCCGGAGCTGATGGCGTTGACCCGCGAACACGTCATCGCCAACTGCTCGATCACCGACTGGTCCGCCGACGACCAGGGCAGGCTGACGCTGGGCGGTTTCAACGAGGTCGGCCACCTGCACCGGCAGGGCGCCGAGTCGACGAGGGAGGACGAGATCCATGCCGAACCGGTCTGAGGTGCAGGTGATCACGCCGGGGCTGCTGCGCGACTGGGCGCTGCCGGTGCCGGCCGGCGGCAAGGAGAGCCGGGGCACCGTCCTGGTGATCGGCGGCTCCCGCTTCACGCCCGGGGCGGTCCTGCTCGCCGGGGTGGCCGCGCTGCGCGCCGGTGCCGGGGTGCTCCAGCTCGCCGCCGCCGAGTCCACCGCGGCCACGCTGAGCATCCAGGTGCCCGAGGCGCTGGTGGTCGGGCTGCCGGAGACGTCCGACGGCGCGGTCGCCGCCGACCGGGCCGGCCAGCTCGGTGAACTGGTCGGCGTGGCCGACGTGGTGGCCCTCGGCCCGGGGTTGAAGGGCATCGACGAGACCGCCGAGCTGCTGAGTCTCGTCCTGGAGGCGGCGGGGCCGCGCACCCCGCTGGTCCTCGACGCGTACGCCCTGGGCGCGCTCAGCCACGAGCCGAAGCTGCTGGTCGGCTCGGGCCGCCCGGTGGTGCTCACCCCCAACGTGACCGAGGCCGGGCACCTGCTCGGCCGGGAGCCGGGCGACGACCTGGACGCCGAGGCCGCCGAGCTGGCGCAACGCTACGAGGCAGTCGTCTCGCTCTACGGCCACGTGGCCGCCCCGGACGGGCGCGGGTGGCGGGAGGAGAGCGGCGACGCGGGCCTCGGCACGTCCGGCAGCGGAGACGTGCTCGCCGGCCTGCTCGCCGGGCTGCTCGCCCGGGGCGCCGACCCGGCGCAGGCCGCCTGCTGGGGAGCGTTCGCGCACGCCGTGAGCGGCCAACGGCTGATCCCCCGGTACGGCCGGATCGGCTTCCTGGCGCGGGAACTGCTCGACGAGATCCCGCGCACCCTGGCCACCGTCTGAACAGGCGAGATCGGCCACATTCGCCCGTTTCGCCGCTCGGCCTCGGGGTACCGGATCGACACCCAGCCGAGCTACGAAAGGGGGCACGCCGGTGTCAACCGATGCCATCGTCCTGCTCAAAGAGGACCACAAGGAGATGCGTCGCCTGTTCAAGGCCTTCCAGGACGCCGAGGAGGGGCCGGCGAGCCAGCGGCAGAAGCTGGTGAACCAGATCCTCGAGGCCCTGACGGTGCACACCTACCTGGAGAACGAGGTGATGTACCCGGAGGTCCGCCGGCTCCTGCCCGACCTGGAGGACGACATCCTCGAGTCGTACGAGGAGCACCACGTGGCCGACGTGCTCTGCGCCGAACTGGCCAGCATGGACGCCGGCGACGAGCGCTTCACCGCCAAGACCACGGTGCTGATCGAGAACGTCACGCACCACGTCGAGGAGGAAGAGGAGGAGTGGTTCCCCAAGGTCCGCGAGGCGCTTGGCCGTAAGCAGCTCCAGGAGATCGGCGAGAAGATGATCGCGTTGCGCGCGGACGCGCCGCGTACCCCCACCCAGCCGAAGGCCATCAAG
>NZ_JBFAPG010000431.1:0-5469 GCF_040675595.1 Micromonospora sp. NPDC049580 | reverse complement strand
GACTCGCTGCTGGCCAAGGTGATCGTCTGGGCGCCCGACCGGGAGCTGGCGCTCAACCGGCTGGAGCGTGCCCTGGAGGAGTTCGACATCGCCGGGCCGGGCATGCACACGACCATCGGGTTCGTCCGGCGGGTGCTCGACGACGCCGCGTTCCGCAAGGGCCGCTACACCACCGGCCTGGTCGACCGCCTGCTCGCTGCTTCGCCGCCGGTGCCCGCGCAGCGGCCGACGGCCACCCCCACACCCCGCGCCGCGCCCGCCGCGGAGCCCGACGTATCCAACCGGAGGACCCGATGACCGTCACCCATGGTCGCCCGATGACCGCCGAGATCACCGACATCCTGGTGGCGCACTGCGGACTGGACGCCGACGCCGCCGCGCGGGCGCCCGCCGCGTCACTTGAAGAGCTGGGCATGGACTCGCTCGCCCTGCTGGAACTCTCCGCGGTCGTCGCCGACCGGTGGCAGGTGAGCATCCCCGAGCAGGCCGGGCAGCTGAGCATCCCGGCGGTGGCCGACCTGGTCGCCCGGCGCACCGACCCGCCCGGGCACACCGAGAACTCGGTGGTCATCGACGCGCCGCTCGCGCTGGTCTGGGACGTCACCAACGACGTGGCGAACTGGACCGAGCTGTTCACCGAGTACGCCGTGGTGGAGATCCTGCACCGCGACGGGCACACCGTGCGGTTCCGGCTCACCATGCACCCCGACGAGTCCGGGGTGGCGTGGAGCTGGGTCAGCGAACGCACCGCCGACCCGGTCAGCCGACAGGTGCGGGCGCACCGGGTGGAGACCGGGCCGTTCGAGTACATGCGGATCCACTGGCGCTACACCGAGGAGGCCGGCGGCACCCGGATGACCTGGACGCAGGACTTCGCCATGAAGCCCACCGCGCCGGTCGACAACGCCGGGATGACCGAGCGGATCAACACCAACAGCGTCATCCAACTCGCGGTGATCAAGGACCGGGTGGAGCGGATCGCCCGGCAGCGCGAGGAGCAGAACAGCCCGGCGGCCGGCGCCGCGCAGGACAGCCCGGTTGCCGCCGGCGAGTCGACGGGGGCCGGCGATGAGTGACCTGGGCACCCGGCCGATCGGCGCGGCGGACGTACCGGCCGACCGGCGGCGCGGTGGCGAACTGCGGGTGCTGCTCGGGCCCCGCACCGTCGGCAGCACCTCCGGCTTCCTCGGGGTGGCCACCCTCGCGCCGGGGGAGCGGATCGCCGAGCACTACCACCCGTACAGCGAGGAGTTCCTGTACGTGGCGCGTGGCGCGATCACTGTCGACCTGGACGACCAGCCCACCGAGGTCGCGGCCGGGGAGGCGCTGTTCGTGCCGGTCAACGTGCGGCACCGGCTGCGCAACACCGGGTCCGAGCCGGCCGAGGTGGTCTTCCACCTGGGCCCGCTGGCCCCGCGTCCGGAGCTGGGACACGTCGACACGGAGCTGGTCGAGCAACGGGGCGGGTCGTGAGCGGGCGTCGCACGGTGGTGACCGGCATCGGGGTGGTCGCTCCCGGCGGCGCCAGCCGGGACCGCTTCTGGAAGACCATCACCGAGGGACGTACGGCCACCCGGCGGATCAGCTTCTTCGACCCGTCGCCGTTCCGCTCCCAGATCGCCGCCGAGTGCGACTTCGACCCGATCGCCGCGGGGCTCACCGACGCCGAACGGAGCCGCGCCGACCGGTACGTGCAGTTCGCGCTGGCCTGCTCCACCGAGGCGATCGCCGACGCCGGCCTGGTGCTCAGCGACGCCGAGCGGGACCGCGCCGGGGTGGTGCTCGGCACCGCCGTGGGCGGCACGATGGCCCTGGAACAGGAGTACGTGCGGGTCAGCGACCATGGCCGGCGTTGGCTGGTCGACGCGGCGCTCGGCGGCCCGTACCTCTACCAGGCGCTGGTGCCCAGCAGCCTGGCCGCCGACGTGGCCTGCCGGCACGGGCTGCACGGCCCGGCGCAGGTGGTCTCCACCGGCTGCACGTCGGGCATCGACGCCATCGGCTACGCCCACCAGCTGATCGTGGACGGCGAGGCGGACATCGTGCTGGCCGGCGCGGCCGACTCGCCGATCTCACCGGTGACCGTCGCCTCGTTCGACGCGATCAAGGCGACCAGCCCCGACAACGACGACCCCGCGCACGCCTCCCGTCCCTTCGACGCCGACCGGCACGGGTTCGTGCTGGCCGAGGGCGCGGCGGTGCTGGTGCTGGAGGAGGCGGGGCACGCCCGCAGGCGGGGCGCCCACATCTACTGCGAGGTCGCCGGCTACGCCAGCCGCAGCAACGGCTACCACATGACCGGGCTGCGCCCGGACGGGCTGGAGATGGGCCTCGCCGTCACCGACGCGCTGCGGCAGGGCGGGATCATCCCCGAGCAGGTCTCCTACATCAGCGCCCACGGCTCCGGGACGCGGCAGAACGACCGGCACGAGACGGCCGCGTTCAAGCGGGCGCTGGGCCAGGCCGCGTACCGGGTGCCGATCAGCTCGATCAAGTCGATGGTGGGGCACTCGCTCGGCGCGATCGGGTCGATCGAGATGGCCGCCTGCGCCCTCGCGATCGAGTTCGGCGTCGTGCCGCCGACGGCCAACTGGAGCACCCGCGACCCGGAGTGCGACCTGGACTACGTACCCAACGAGGCGCGGGAGGTGCCCGTCAACGTGGCCCTGTCGGTGGGCAGCGGGTTCGGCGGCTTCCAGTCGGCGATGGTGTTCTGTCGACTGCCTCCGACGGTGGCGGCGTGAGCGCCGCCCGGGCGGTCGTCACCGGCATCGGGGTGGTCGCGCCGAGCGGCGTCGGCGTGGACGCGCACTGGCGCACCGTGCTGGCCGGCACCCGGCGCACCGGGCCGATCACCCTGTTCGACCCGGCCGGCTACCCGACCCGCTTCGGCGGCGAGGTCCCCGACTTCACTGCCGACTCCTACGCCGACAGCCGGCAACTGGTGCAGACCGACCGGTGGACGCACCTCGGCTTCGCCGCCACCCGGCTGGCGCTTACCGACGCCGGCCTGCCCGAGCGGGCACCCGACCCGTACGGCTACGCGGTGGCCCTGGCCAGCTCGTCCGGGGGCAACCTGTTCGGCCAGCGGGAGCTGCAGCGGTTGTGGGGCGGGACGTCGCGCACCGTCGGCGCGTACCAGTCGATCGCCTGGTTCTACGCGGCCAGCGTCGGGCAGCTCTCCATCCACCACCAGTTCAAGGGGCCGAGCGGGGTGCTGGTCGCGGAGACGGCCGGCGGGCTGGACAGCCTCGCGCACGCCGCCCGCGCCGTACGCCGGGGCACGCCCGTGGTGATCGCCGGGGCGACCGAGTGTCCACTGAGTCCGTACGCGCTGGCCTGCCAGCTGCGCTCCGGGCTGCTCAGCGACGTCGCCGACCCGGAGCGGGCGTACCGGCCGTTCGACGCGGCGGCCAGCGGCTACCTGCCGGCCGAGGGCGGCGCGGTGTTCGTGGTGGAGGAGCTGGGGCACGCCCTGTCGCGGGGCGCCCGGATCTACGGCGAGGTGAGCGGCTGGGGCGCCACCCACGACGCCGCGCACACCACGGCCGACAGCGCCGGCGATCCGGGCCAGTACGCCCGCGCGATGCGGCTGGCCCTGGACCGGGCGGGTGTCGCGGCGGCCGGGATCGACGTGGTGCTGCCGGACGCTCTCGGTGTGCTCCGCTACGACCGCAGCGAGGCCGAGGCGTTGCGCGCCGTGTTCGCCGATCGGCCGCCCCCGGTCACCACCCAGAAGCCGTTGACCGGCCGGGCACACCAGGGCGGCTCGGCGCTGGACGTGGCCACCGCGCTGCTCGCGTTCGCGCACGACACGCTGCCCGCGTCCGCCGCCCCGGACGAGGTGGCCGACGGGTGCGAGCTGGACTTCCTGCGCGAGCATCGCCGGCCGCGCAGTCGGCTCGCGCTGGTCTGCGCGCGGGGCTTCGACGGGTTCAACAGCGCGCTGGTCCTGCGGGGGGCCGCGCCGGCGAGGGGAGAGACGCCATGAGCGAGCAGCGGGCCTGAGTGGTCTTCCTGGTCCGGGCCCGGTAGACCCCATCCAGCGGCGGTGATCCACTCCAGATCGGCGCTGTGGGGGTATCCGAGCGTCCGGATGCCCCCACATCGGCGACCTCGAGTCGATCCGAGGAGCACACGGATGCCGTACTAGAGCCGTCGGGTTGGTGGGCGCAGCGTCCAGGACAGCAGCGCCAGCCCGGCGACCATGGCAGGTGGGATGAGAGCGGTGGCCGATTGACGCGTGGCGACGTTTGAGGCGGCAGCACCGATCATGTTGATCAGGATGCCAGCGTAGGCCCATTCCTTCAGCCGTGGCAGGCGGGGCGCGAGCACCACCACCCCGGCGATGAGCTTCGCGGTTCCCAGGATGGTGGCCAGGTAGCCGGGATACCCGAGGTCGATCATCGCCGGGTAGAACGGCGGCATGTGGAGCAGGTCCATCGTGCCGCCGATGGCGCATTCAGCGACGACGGCTGCGGTGGTGACCCAGTAGGTACTGGCCCGGCCAAGACCTCGGGCGGCGGTGGTGGGTGCCGTGGTCATGACTGCTGCTCCCGGGCAGTGCCGGCGGCAGCGTCGTCGTCGGTCCGGTGGCGGGCCACGTCTGACGGCGGGGCCGGCAGGGCGCGGTCCCGGCCCTTCGTCCCGGCCCGCTGGGCCAGCTCGCAGAAGCCGTCTGATCCGATGCCCAGGCCGATGTTGGTCATGTTGTTCAGGTGCTCGCTGGCCACCAGCCAGACGATGTCGCAGACCTCGCGCTCGGTGTAGTGGCGGGTGAGCCGGGCGAACGTGGTGGGCTCGACCTTCTTGTCGCGGGTGAGCTCGGTTGCGTAGTCCAGGGCCGCGCGCTGGGCATCGGTGAACAGCGGGCTGGTCTGGTACTCCGGCAGCGCGTCCAGCCGCGCCAGGTCGTCGGGCGTCTTGGTCATGACGTACCACCTGGCCGCGTCCATGCAGAACATGCACATGTTGGTACTCGCCACCTGCTCGCGGATGAGCAGCGCGGTCTGCGACGCAAGCCGGAGTTTCCGGTCCAGTCTCGGTAGCTTGCCGTAGAAGGACCCGAACGCGAGTGGCATGCGAGGGGGCAGCACCTTGATCGGGGTCATCACCTTGCCGAACTGGCGGCGGCTGACGGCATACACCATCTTCATGATCGGGCCCCGCGGCTTGTCGATCGGGGGCAGGTACGGTGCCATTGCTGGCCTCCTCTGACGTCAATCCACCTCTGCCGACGCGACGGCGGGCATGGCCTGAAACGGCCGGGACTGGTCCGATTGGTATTGACCACGACGGTCCGGTGATCCGCCGCTCAGCGATCCCGCCCGATCACCCCGGGCCGGCGCGAGGCGGGCGAGATGAACCCGCTCGACCGGGCGCAGCGTCCGCGCCGGGCCGAGGGTCGCGGTGCTCGCCATGTGTGTCTCCTGTGGAGTAGAACTCTCATTTCAAGAGTACTACTCTTGA
>NZ_JBFAPG010000430.1:0-5489 GCF_040675595.1 Micromonospora sp. NPDC049580 | reverse complement strand
CCCGTGCCGGTGACACCGGCACGGGCACCCGACGATCCCTACGGAGGTCAGCACGTGTGGAGGCGACGGACCCTGCCGGCGGTGGTCGCCCTGCTCGGCGTGTCCGGGCTGGGGCTGATCACCGTCGGCCTCCCCGCCGAGCCGGCGCGTCCCCCACGCCCGCCGGTCGACGCGCCGACACACACCCGGCCCGCGCCGGACCTGGCCCCGCTGCCCCGCGCCGCGCCCGTCCGGGTCCAGATTCCGGCCATCGGTGTACGCGCGGAGATCGTCGCCGTCGGCGTGGACGCCGCCGGGGTGCTGGAAGTCCCCCCGCTGGACAAGCCGACCCTCGCCGGCTGGTACCGACACGGCGTCAGCCCCGGAGAGACCGGCAACGCCGTCCTGGTGGGACACGTCGACTCGCCGGCCGGCCCGGCGGTCTTCTTTGACCTGGGTCGACTGCGCGCCGGCCAGGAGATCCAGGTCACCCGCGCCGACGCGCGGGTCACCACGTTCACAGTGGACGGCGTCCACGCGTACCCCAAGGACCGCTTCCCCAGCGGCCTGGTCTACGGCCCGGCGGACGCCGCCGGACTGCGCCTGATCACCTGCGGCGGCCGGTTCGACGACGCGACCGGCAACTACGTGGACAACATCGTCGTCTTCGCCACCCGCACCGCCTGAGCCGACGGCCCCCGCTGTCGGGAGCCGGACGCCGCTGGGCAGAATCCGGTGGCACCATCCCCTGCGAGCACCGTGGCCGCAACGGTGCGCGGGAGGGGGCGCAGGGTGGACCAGCGAGCGGTACGGGACCGGGCCGGTCGAGGCGTGCGTGCCCTGGCCCGGCGGCTGCTCGGCCGCCCGGGCGGTGAGGCTCCCACGCCCCGCCGATCCAATCCGGACGCCGTGGTCGACTGTGCCGTCTACGTCAACGGCCGACGCGAGCCGGGCCGGCCGCACTACGCCGACGCGTACGCCCGTGCCCGCCGGGGCCGCGACGCCTTCGTCTGGCTGGGGTTGCACGAGCCGGGGCCGGCCGTGCTCGCCGCCGTGGGGCGCACCTTCGGCCTCGACGAGCTGACCGTCGAGCAGGCGCTCGCCGACGGGCACCGGCCCACCGTGCAGCGGCACGGACCGGTCACCCTGCTGGTGCTGCGCACCGCCGGGTACGTGGAGCACGCCGAGCTGACCGACACCTCCGAGGTGATCGACACCGGCGACGTGATGGTGCTGCTCGGCGACCGGTTCGCCGTCACCGTGCGGCACGGCGCCGCCGGGGCGCTGCGCGACGTCCGCGCCGACATCGAGCGCCGCCCCGCGCTGCTGGCCGCCGGGCCCTGGGCGGTGGCGTACGCGGTCTGCGCCCGGATGGTCGACACGTACCTGGAGGTGGCCGGGCACGTGGAGCGGGACCTGGAGCGGGTCGAGGAGGCGGTGTTCGCCCGCGACCGTTCGGCCGACATCCAGCACATCTACCAGCTCAAGCGGGAGGTGGTGGAGTTCAAGCGGGCGGTGCTGCCCCTGCAGACGCCCATGCGGATGCTGCTCGACCCGGGCGCCGACGGGCCGCCGCGTGCCCTGCACCGCTGGTTCTTGGACGTGGACGGCCGGTTGGCCCGGGCGGTGGACCGGGTGGCGGCGTACGACGACCTGCTCACCTCGATCGTGCAGTCCCGGTTGGCGCAGCTCGCCGTCGAGCAGAACAACGACATGCGCAAGATCGCCGCGTGGGCGGCCATCGCGGCCACCCAGACCGGCATCGCCGGCGTCTACGGCATGAACTTCGACCACATGCCCGAGCTGGCCTGGCGCTACGGCTACGCCGGCGCCCTGGCGCTGATGGCGGCGGCGGCCCTCGCCCTGTACCGCCTGTTCCGCCGCTCCGGCTGGCTCTGAGCCGCGGCGCGATGGTGGGCATCGCGGCCGCGAGCGGTCAGCGCGGGCGGGTCAGCGCGGGCGGCTCAGGAAGGCGCGGATCCGCTCCCGCGGGCGGTCGGTCAGCTCCGGGCCGTGGGTGAAAGCGGCGATGTCGTACTCCAGCTCCCCGAGCACGTGGGAGGTCTGCCGGGTCATCCGGAAATCGCTGCACAGCAACTTCGGTGACCAGCGGACGCCGAGCACGTTGAACAGCGCGTCCCCGGTGATCAGCAGTCGGGTCGGTTCGTGCAGCAGCGACACGTGACCGGGCGAGTGCCCGGGGGTGTGCACCACCCGCAGGCCGCCGCCGACGTCGAGCACGTCGCCGTCGGCGAGCGGCTGCGCCACCCGCACGGCGGGAAACCGGCCGCCGGCCACCCGGGTGAAGAACCGGCCGCCGGTCACCGCCGGGTCTGCGGGCGGGTTGTGGCCGGCCTCGGCGTACGGGATGTCGTCGGCGTGCGCGGCCACCGGGGCGCCGGTGCGGCGGGCCAGTTCGGTCGCGCCACCCGCGTGGTCCGGGTGCGCGTGCGTCAGCACGATCCGGGTGACGTCGGCCGGCACCTTGCCCATCGCGGCCAACCCGCGCACGATCCGGGCCGGCGCTTTGGCCAGCCCGCAGTCGACGAGCGTGACACTGCCGTCGTCGTCGACGAAGGCGTACGAGTTGACGGCCGAACGCCCCACGGTGGGGATCCGCCAGACGTTCGGGGCGAGCGATATCGCGGGGGAACGCGTCATGGCGCGAGTCTAGGGAGAATCGTCAACCATCACTGCCCGTCGACCACCGGCCCGCCACCGTCCGGGCGGGGGCTAACCTCGCCCGGGTGATGTGGCAGCGGTACGTGGCGATCGGCGACAGCACCACCGAAGGGCTCGACGATCCGGACGACGCCGGCGGCTACCGGGGCTGGGCCGACCGGTTCGCCCTGGCGGTGGCGCGCGCCCAGGGCGGCCTGGAGTACGCGAACCTGGCCATCCGTGGCCGGACCACCGCGCGGATCCGCGCCGAGCAGCTCCAGCCGGCCCTCGATCTCGCCCCCGACCTGGCCACCGTGGTCGCCGGCATGAACGACGTGCTGCGCCCCTCCTTCGACGCCGACCAGGTCGCCGAGGACGTCGCGGCGATGCAGCGGGCACTCGTCGGGCAGGGCGCCACCGTCCTGACCTTCACCATGCCGGACCCGGCGCCGGTGATGCCGCTGGCCCGGCCGCTGCGGGGCCGGATGCTGGCACTCAACGAGGCCCTGCGCGCGGCCACCGCGCAGACCGGGGCCACGCTGCTCGACCTGGGAGCGCATCCGGTCTCCTCCGATCCGCGGCTGTGGAGCGACGACCGGCTGCACGCCAACAGCGCCGGGCACGCGCGGATCGCCGCCGCGCTGGCGTACACCGCGGGTCTGCCCGGGTTCGACGACTCCTGGACGGCGCCGCTGCCGCCGGCGCCGCTGCGACGCCGCGCCGAGGTGCTCGGCGCCGAGCTGGCCTGGGCCCGCCGGCACCTGCTGCCCTGGGTGGCCCGGCACCTGCGCGGCCGGTCGTCCGGGGACGACCGGGTCGCGAAACGGCCGGTTCCCCTGCCGGTGGCGCTGGACGGCTGACGGCCGGCCGCTCGGGGCGCCCGGCGGTGCGGCAGGATGGCGGGATGGGCAGGGGTACGGGTGGCCGGCGGCCGAACGCGACGACCGGACGGGTCTGCCCGTGCGGCTCCGGCCAGGCGTACGCCGACTGCTGCTCCCCGGTCCACGGCGGTACCGCCCAGGCGCCGACGGCCGAGGCGCTGATGCGCTCCCGGTTCAGCGCCTTCGCCCTCGGCGACGCCGACTACCTGCTGCGCAGTTGGCACTCGTCGACCCGACCCGCTCGACTGGAGCTGACCCCGGGGCAGCGGTGGACCCGGCTGGAGATCGTCGAGACCGAGCGCGGCGGTCTGCTCGACGCCACCGGCACGGTGACGTTCCACGCCCACTACCGCGAGGCGGGTCGGCCGGGCACGCTGACCGAGCACAGCCGGTTCGTCCGCGAGGACGGCCACTGGGTCTACCTCGACGGCGACCAGCCCTGACTCCTGATCCGCGAGGTCATCGCGGGGATCCAGCCGTCACGGTGTCGGTCCGGAGTGTCGCCGGCGGGCCAGCAGCGCCAGCGCCACCACGAGGTACGCCCCGGCCGCCGCCGCGAACGCCACCGCGTTGCCGGCCGCCGTGGCGACGAGACCGTAACCGGCGTACGTCCCGATGATCAGCAGGTCGGTGGCCATCCCGGCCAGCGAGGTGACGGTGGCCCGACTGGTGCCGGTGATCCGGGCCTGCAACCGCGCGTCGGCCAGCACGGTGGCCAGTTGCGCGGCGCCGAACGCCACCGCGAGCAGCACGAAGCCCGCCGGGTGCCGGACCAGAGCGCCCCCGGCCAGCGCGACGGCGACCAGGCCGAGCAGCACGGCGTAACCCCGGTGGCCCAGCCGCTCCCCCGCCGGGGCGAGCAGCCCACCGACGGTGACACCGGCCCACAGCAGCAGGAGCAGCAGCGGCACGGCCTGCGCGCCGACGCCGGTGTCCACGGCCAGCAGCGGCGTGTACTCGTCCAGCGCGCCCCAGTCGGCGGCCACCACAGCGACCAGCAGGACGGCCGCCCGCACGGGGGGCCGGGAGCGGACCTGCGTCACACCGGCCCGCAGCGTGTCCCACCAGGTCAGGTCGCCGTCGTCGTCCGGTGTCGCCGACTCGGGCGCGTGATCGCCGCGCAATGCGGCGACGGGCGGCACGGCAACCGCCGGGTCGTACGCCGGTGGCGGCGGGTCGTGCGCGGGCGGTGACGGTGACGCGCCGGGCGGCGGGCGGTGCTCGGGGAACCGGGCCGCGACGGCGGCGGCGAGCAGGCAGGCGAGCACGCTGGCCGCGCCGACCGCCGGGTACCCGCCGACGGCGAGCACCGGGCCGGCCAGCACCCCGGTGACCACCACGCCCAGCACGCCCGCCGTCCGGGCCCGACCGAGCACCCGGGCGTACCGGCCGGCGGCGCCGAGCCGGTCCAGTTCGGTCCAGACCAGCGCCTCCAGAGCGCCGGACACCAGCGCCCCGCCGGCGCCCCACAACAGGAACCCGACCGCGAAGGCCGGGTACGACGGGATCAGCACCCACAGCGCGTAGCCGGCGGCGGTCACCAGCGGGGCGAGGCGCAGCAGCAGCCGGCGCGACACCGCGTCGGCCCACGCGCCGGACGGCACCTCGAACAGGATGCCGGCGGCCGACCAGATGACGAACAGCGATGAGATCTGCCCCACCGACAGGCCGGTGTCGGCGAAGAGCACCACGTACAGCGGGTAGAGCAGGACGAGGTCACTGAGGAACGCGTACCCGTAGAGGGTCACCGACAGCCGGCGGACCGCCGGGTCGGGCACGCGCGAGGCGAGGTGGGTCATGGGGCCTTCCCGTGGGAGTGGAGACGGACACCGGACGTGCGGTGCCCGTGGCGGTCCACGGGTGCGGCCTACGGCGTTGGATCAATGTCGCCAGGTCATGTCGGCGATGGTAGACCGGCGTCAGGGTGCCGGCCAGCGCTTTCGGCGTGCCGGCCCGACGGGAGCGGGG
>NZ_JBFAPG010000429.1:0-5497 GCF_040675595.1 Micromonospora sp. NPDC049580 | reverse complement strand
CCGGCAGGACCCGGCCCCTCGGCCGTGCTGATGCTCAGCGGGTCAGCGCTCTACCTCGCCGGCGATGAACTCCTCCACGGCCTGGTGGGCGTCGTGGTCGGCGTACTGCACCGGCGGGGACTTCATGAAATACGACGAGGCCGACAGGATCGGGCCGCCGATCTTCCGGTCCAGGGCGATCTTCGCGGCACGGACCGCGTCGATGATGACGCCGGCCGAGTTCGGCGAGTCCCAGACCTCGAGCTTGAGCTCCGCGTTGAGCGGGGTGTCGCCGAACGAGCGGCCCTCCAGGCGGATGTACGCCCACTTGCGGTCGTCCAGCCACGGCACGTGGTCCGACGGGCCGATGTGCACGTCGCTCTTGCTCATCTCGTGCGGGATCTGCGAGGTGACCGACTGGGTCTTCGAGATCTTCTTCGAGACCAGGCGGGTGCGCTCCAGCATGTTCATGAAGTCCATGTTGCCGCCGAAGTTGAGCTGGTACGTGCGCAGCAGCTCGACGCCGCGGTCCTCGAAGAGCTTCGCGAGGGCGCGGTGCACGATGGTGGCGCCGACCTGGCTCTTGATGTCGTCACCGACGATCGGCAGGCCCGCGTCGGTGAACTTCTGGGCCCACTCCGGGTCGGAGGCGATGAAGACCGGCAGGGCGTTGACGAACGCGCAGCCGGCGTCGATCGCGGCCTGGGCGTAGAACTTGGCGGCCTGCTCGGAGCCGACCGGGAGGTAGCAGACGACGACGTCGACCTGCGCGTCGCGCAGCGCCTGCGTCACGTCGACGGGGGCGGCGTCGGACTCCTCGATGATCTCGCGGTAGTACTGGCCCAGACCGTCGAAGGTCGGACCGCGCTGCACGGACACGCCGGTCGGCGGCACGTCGCAGAGCTTGATGGTGTTGTTCTCGCTGGCGACGATCGCCTCCGCGAGGTCCATGCCCACCTTCTTGGCGTCCACGTCGAATGCCGCGACGAACTCCACGGCGTTGACGTGGTAGTCGCCGAAGGCGACATGCATGAGACCCGGGACGCGGTCGTTCGGGTCGGCGTTCCGGTAGTACTCGACGCCCTGAACCAGGGACGAGGCGCAGTTACCCACACCGACGATGGCGACGCGGACGGAGCCCATAGCGTCTGCCTCCTTCTTTTCTGTCACGGCCGCTCTTTCCTGGTCTCTCCAGGTGGAGGCGGGCTGTTGTCTTCTCGTCGGCCACCGGCCGTCCCGTGCGGGACCGTCGGGGCTCGGCCGGAGCGCTCGTTGGCGATGAGCTCCTCCAGCCAGCGGACCTCACGCTCACAGGCGTCCAGGCCGTGGCGCTGCAGTTCCAGGGTGTAAGCGTCGAGGCGCTCGGCCGCCCGGCCCAGCACGTCGCGAAGCCCTTCGCGACGTTCCTCGATCTTGCGGCGGCGACCCTCCAGAATGCGGAGGCGGGTCGCCTGGTCGGTCCGGGCGAAGAACGCGAAGTGCACACCGAAACCCGTGTCGTCGTAGGTCTCGGGCCCAGCCTGTGCGATCAGCTGGGCGAAGCGTTCCTTGCCCTCCGCGGTGATTTTGTAGACCACCCGACCACGTCGGCTGGTCAGCGCGGGAACCTCCTCGGCGGTGGCGGGCGTCTCGGCAGCTTCGGTGATCCATCCCGCCGCCTGCAACCTGCGCAGGGTCGGGTAGAGCGAGCCGTAGCTGATCGCCGCCCGGATCGCGCCGAGTTTGGCGGTCAGCTCCTTGCGCAGCTCATAGCCGTGCATCGGAGACTCCTGCAGGAGGCCGAGGATGGCGAATTCGAGCACGAGCCACCCTCTCTTTACCCTCCGGCGCGGAGCGGTAACCGCCGCGATGTATCGGACCGATACATCGCACGTTAGCGGGTCGCGTGGGCCAGGGCAAACCCGGTTCCGGGGTCTCGTCGTCACGGATCGTGACCGTGGTCGCCTCGTCGGGCCGGACCGCGTACCCTTCTCCGCATGCGTACGCAGCGCCAGGTCGTCGACTACTCGCTACAGAAGCGAGCGGTGCTGCGTGAGCTCCTGGCCGGCCGGGTCGGCACGTACGACGTCTGCGACGCGTCGCCGTACCTGAAGAACGCTGCCCGGTTCCACGGTGAACCGACCGACCGCCGCTGCCCCATCTGTCGCAGCGAGAACCTGACCCTCGTCCACTACATTTACGGGGACGAACTCAAGCAGTCCGCCGGACAGGCCCGCACACTGGCCGAGTTGCCCGTGCTGGCGATGACGCTACGTGAGTTCCAGGTCTTCGTGGTGGAGGTGTGCCTCGGCTGTGACTGGAACCATCTCGTCGAGCAGTACCTGCTCGGCCGGGACGGTCTCACGGGTGACGGCGACGGTGCTGGCGCTGGCGAACAGAACGCGGCGGGCGCCGAAGGCGCGGGTCGGCGGAGGCGAGAGGCGCAACGGTGATCTCAGTTGGTTCGACCGGCCCCGGGGCTGTGGACATGACCCGGGACGGCCGACCAATCGTTGGTCCGATTGGCCCGATTGATACAGCAATGACCTTGGCGAGCCGGCACCCCCGTGCCGGCGTCCCGGGTGAAGCAACTCACGGCAACCCGGTGGCGGCGCAGTCGCGCTCCACCGCGACCGGCAGGGTGTGAAGAATGAACTCGTACGGCGATCCCAGTTCTGCGCGTGGGCGGGCCCAGTACCCGGGCCCGAACGGCGACCCCGGACCGGGCGCGGACGACGCGTACCGCCGACCCGGCGGTGACTCCCGCGCGGGCGGCTGGTCCGCCTCGGAGCCTGCGGCGCCCCCCGGCCGTGCCTCGGTGACACCGCCGGCAGCGGGCGGTCGCGCGTCGGTGGGCGGTTCGGCTGCCGTGCCGCCGCGCGGCGGTGCCGCGGCCGGGTCCGCATCGGTGGGCTCGGCCACGCCGGGCCGGAGCGGCCGTGCCTCGGTGCCCGTGTCGCCGGCGCCGGGTGTGGCCGCGGGCCGTGCCGGCGCGGGCCGGGCCTCTGTTCCGGTGTCCCCGGCGCCGGGCGCGCCCGCAGGTCGGGCGCGGGTCGGCACCGCCGCCGTCGGCGCCGCCTCGGCGGGCCGGGCCAGCGTCGGTTCCGCGTCGGTGGGTGGCCGTGCCGCGGTGGCCCGGGCGAGCGTCTCGCCGGTCTCCGGCGGACCGGGCGGCCCCGGAGGCCCCGGCGGACCGAACGGTCCGGGTCGCGGTGGCCGGGGCGGTCGCGGCGCGGGTGACCCGGCGGGGGCGGCTCGGGCCAAGAAGCGCAAGCGGATGAACCTGCTGATCGCCGGGTTCGCCGTCTTCATCATGCTCGCTGGCGTCGGTGTGGTCGGGTTCACCTACTACTCGACGAACGTCGTCATGCCCAACGAGTTGCCGCTGCCGCTGTCCACCACCGTGTACGCCAAGGACGGCAAGACCACGCTCGCCAAGCTGGGCAGCGAGAACCGCACCTTCGTCACCATCAACCAGATTCCGGAGCACGTGCAGCACGCGGTGGCGGCAGCCGAGGACCGGAACTTCTACCGGCACTCGGGCGTCGACTACAAGGGCATCGTCCGGGCCGCGTGGAACAACGTCTCCAACGGTGACAAGCAGGGCGCCTCGACGATCACGCAGCAGTACGCCCGCAACGCGTTCGAGAATCTCCAGGATGACACGTACGGCCGCAAGGTGAAGGAGGCCATCCTCGCCTCCAAGCTGAACGACGCGTACAGCAAGCCGGAGATCATGCAGCACTACCTCAACGTCATCTACTTCGGACGCGGCGCGTACGGCATCGAGGCGGCGGCACAGACGTACTTCGGCAAGTCGGCGATCAAGCTGACCCCCGCCGAGGGCGCGGTCCTGGCTGCATTGATCAAGCAGCCGGTCGCGACCGACACCCACAAGGGTTACGACCCGGCGGTCAACCCGACCGACGCCAAGACCCGGTGGGACTACGTGATCGACGGGATGAAGAAGGAGAAGTGGCTGGACCCCGCCACCCCGATCGAATACCCGAAGGTGCTGCCACCGAAGAAGGGCGGCAACGGCTTCGGCGTCGACACCCCCCGGGGCAACGTCATCAACTACGTCCGTCAGGAGATGGACGCGATGGGCCTCTGCTCCGACACCGGCGCGGAGGGCAAGACGAGCTGTGTCGACGCGCTGCGGGACGGCGGCTACCGGATCACCACGACCATCGATCCGAAGCTCCAGACGGCCGCCGAGAACGTCGCCATGCAGTCGAAGAAGGGCTCGGAGCTCAACGACCAGCCCAAGAACTTGATGGCGGCGGTGGTCTCGATCGACCCCAAGAAGGGCCGCGTACTCGCGTACTACGGCGGTGACAGCGGTGCCGACTTCGACTACGCCGGCAAGAATATCGACAAGAACGGCGACCTGACTGGTGGTCACCCGCCGGGCTCCTCGATGAAGGTCTACACCCTCGCCGCCGCGATCGAGGCCGGCATCTCCGTCAAGTCGCACTGGGACCCCACGCCGTACAAGCCCGAGGGTTCCAAGGACCCGATCGGTAACGCCGGCCGGACCAACCTCAAGTGCGGCAAGTACTGCACCCTCGAAGAGTCGACGGTCCAGTCGTACAACGTGCCCTTCTACTGGGTCGCCGACACCATCGGCGCCGACAAGGTCGTCGACATGGCCCGGAAGGCCGGCGTGACCACCATGTGGGACGTCAACCCACCGCGGGCCTACGACCTGTCGAAGAAGGAGAAGAACCCGTTCGACAACTACACCGGTTTCGGCAAGTACCCGCTCACCGTGTTCGACCACGCGAACGCGATGGCGACGTTCGCCAACGACGGCAAGTACATCAAGGCGCACTTCGTCATCAAGGTGGAGCAGCAGGACAAGGACACCGGTAAGTGGAAGGTCGTCGGCAGCGAGCGCATCAAGCCTGAGCAGCGGATCGACAAGAAAATCACCGATGAGGTGACCGGCGTCCTCAAGCAGATTCCCGCCCCCAACCATCTCTCGCTCGAAGACGGCCGTCAGGCCGCCGCCAAGACGGGCACCTGGGAGTACGACGACAAGGACAACGCCCACGCGTGGACGGTCGGGTACACCCCGCAGATTGCCACCGCCGTCTGGGTGGGTAGCCGGGACCCGAAGAAGCCGCAGATCCGTCTCGCCAATGGCAAGGACATCGGTGGCTCGACGCTGCCCGGTCCTATCTGGGAGAAGTACATGAACACCGCGCTCAAGGGCCAGGAGGAGATTCCCCTGCCCACCGTCACCGGCGAGGGCGACGTCACGAAGGGCAACGGCAAGGAGGCGCCGCCACCGCCGCCGCCGACCGTTCCGGGTCAGCCCGGCGGCCAGCCCGGTGGGCCGGGGGCACCCTGTGACCCGCTGACCAACCCGTTCTGCCCACGTACCGAGGGCAACCCCGGCGGCAACGGCCCCGGCGGCCCTGGCGGCCCCGGGAACGGCGGAAACGGCGGTGGTCTGCTGCCCGGCCTGCCACCAACCACACGGGACTGACCCGCACCACGCATGACGCCGCCGCCGGCCGGACGAGTCGTCCGG
>NZ_JBFAPG010000428.1:0-5498 GCF_040675595.1 Micromonospora sp. NPDC049580 | reverse complement strand
GAGCCAGACCAAAAAGATGATCACGCCGGCCAGCGCACCGTACGTCTTGTTGTACGAGCCGAAGTTGCTCACGTAGAAGGCGAAGAGACCCGAGAGCACCAGGCCGATCACGCACCACAGGGCGAGCACCAGCGCCACCCGGCCCAGCTCGAACGACCCACCCGGCTCCTGGGCGCCGAAGCTCTCGGGCAGGAAGACCGCGCGCAGCCCCTGGCACATCCACTTGAGCGGGAACAGCGCCGCCACCTGCTGCATCCAGGTCGGCAGGTCGGTGAAGACGAAGAACACCCCGGAGATGAACTGGAGCACCAGGGCGACCGGGGTGACCACCGCCGAGCCGCTGCGGGCCGTGCGGGCCAGCGACGAGATGGCGATGCCGCACAGGGTGCACGCGGTCACCCCGAGCATCGCGACCCAGCCGAAGGTGAACCACTTGCCGGCGGTGCCGGGCAGGTCGAGGTCGAACAGCGCCACCGCTACCGCCAGCAGCAGCGCCGTCTCGGCGATGCCGATCGCCACCACCATGATCACTTTGCCGGCGAACCAGACCCACTTCGGCATCGGTGTGCCCCGGTAGCGCTTGAGCACCCCCCGGTCCCGCTCGATCGGGATCCAGATGCCGAGGTTCTGGAAGCTCACCGTCATCAGGCCGGTCGCGATCATGCCGGTGATGAAGTACTGGGTGAACTTGACCCCGCCACCGATCGTCCCGTGGAAGATCGACGCGAAGATCAGGATCATGATGATGGGGAAGCCCATCGTGAAGACCACGGACTCCCGACTGCGCAGGAACTGGGTGATCTCCAGCCGGCCCTGCCGCAGGGCCAGCGCGCCAGCGCTCGGCCGGTGGCCTGAGCGCGCGGCAGGCGGGGTAGCCGTTCTCGTCGTGGTCGTCATCGTGAGTGTCCGATCATCGTGAGGTAGACGTCCTCCAGGGTCGGCCGGGTCACGGTGAGCCCGGGGACCTCGCCGCCGTGGCGCGCGGCCAGGTCGGCCACGAGGGCCGTCGGCGTCGCGGTCTGCGCAAGTTCCAGCGTCCCTTCCGGCGTACGCCAGGAGACCGTGGCCAGAGCCTCCTGCCGGTTGCCCAGCCGGTTCGGGGCGGCCACCTCGACCAGCCGGCCGCCAGCGATCACACCGACCCGGTCGGCGAGCGCCTCCGCCTCGTCCAGATAGTGGGTGGTGAGCACGATCGTGGTGCCGGCCGCGGCGAGGTCGCGGATCAGCTCCCAGAACTCGCGGCGGGCCTCCGGGTCGAAACCGGTGGTCGGCTCGTCGAGGAAGAGCAGTTCGGGGCGGCCGATGATGCCCAGCGCCACATCCAGGCGGCGCTTCTGCCCGCCGGAGAGGGTGTGCGTACGAGCCTTCGCCTTGCCGGCCAGCCCGACCCGCTCGATGACCTTGTCCGGGTCGTCCGCGTCCGGATAGAAGCCGGAGAAGTGCCGGACCACCTCGGCGACGGTCAGCTCGTCGAACTCGCCGGTGCCCTGCAGCACGATGCCGACGCGGGAGCGCCAACCGGCGTCGGGATGGGCCGGGTCCGCGCCGAGCACGGCCACCTCGCCGGCATCGCGGCGCCGGTAGCCCTCCAGGATCTCGACGGTGGTGGTCTTGCCCGCGCCGTTCGGGCCGAGCAACGCGAACACCTCACCGCGGTGGACGTCGAGATCCACGCCCGCCACCGCCACGTTGTCGCCGTACGCCTTGCGCAGCCCTCGGACGGAGATGGCCAGCTCGTCATCCATGCTGTCCAGTGTGCGTCCTGACCGCCACACCCTGCTGCCCGGGGTGTGGCGGTCAGCGCCACCGCGAGCGCTTCGGACCCGGTCGTCCGCGACATGGACCTGTGTGGTTTTCCACAACCCGTTTTACTGAACGGTAACTTAGACTCCGGCCATGGATGAGACCCCATCTGCGAGCCGGTTGCCCGAGCGGGACCGCCCGTGGGTGATGCGCACGTACGCCGGCCACTCCTCGGCCGCCGCCACCAACGCGCTCTTTCGCCGCAACCTCGCCAAGGGGCAGACCGGCCTGTCGGTCGCCTTCGACCTGCCCACCCAGACGGGGTACGACCCGGACCACGAACTCGCCGCCGGTGAGGTCGGCCGGGTCGGCGTGCCGGTGGCCCACCTCGGGGACATGCGGGCGCTCTTCGACGGCATCCCGCTCGCCGAGATGAACACCTCGATGACCATCAACGCCCCGGCGATGTGGCTGCTGGCCCTCTACGGCACCGTCGGCCTCGAACAGGACGCGGAGCTGGCCCGCTGCGCCGGCACCACCCAGAACGACATCATCAAGGAGTACCTGTCCCGGGGGACGTACATCTTCCCGCCGGCGGCCTCCCTGCGGCTCACCGCCGACGTGGTGGCGTACACGCTGCGGGAGATGCCCCGGTGGAACCCGGTCAACATCTGCTCGTACCACCTCCAGGAAGCCGGCGCCACGCCCGTACAGGAGGTTGGTTTCGCCCTGGCCACCGCCGTCGCCGTCCTCGACGCGGTCCGCGACTCCGGCCAGGTGCCCGCCGAGCGGATGGGTGACGTGGTGCAGCGCGTCTCGTTCTTCGTCAACGCCGGGGTGCGCTTCGTCGAGGAGATCGCCAAGATGCGCGCGTTCGGCGTGCTCTGGGACGAGATCACCCGGGACCGGTACGGGGTGACCGAGGCCCGGCAGCGACGGTTCCGCTACGGGGTGCAGGTCAACTCGCTCGGCCTCACCGAGGCGCAGCCGGAGAACAACATCCAGCGCATCGTGCTGGAGATGCTCGGCGTGACGATGTCCCGCGACGCCCGCGCCCGCGCCGTGCAACTGCCCGCCTGGAACGAGGCGCTCGGCCTGCCCCGCCCCTGGGACCAGCAGTGGTCGCTGCGGATGCAGCAGGTCCTGGCGTACGAGTCGGACCTGCTCGAATATCCCGACCTCTTCGCCGGGTCGCACGTGATGACCGCACTCGTCGACGAGATCGTCACCGGAGCGCGCGTCGAGCTGGACAAGGTGCTGGAGCTGGGCGGCGTGGTCGCCGCCGTGGAGACCGGCTACCTCAAGAGCGCGCTGGTCGCCTCGCTGGCCGAACGCCGCCGCCGGATGGAGTCCGGCGCCGACGTCGTGGTCGGCGTCAACCGGTACGCCGAGACCGAGCCCTCTCCGCTGACCGCGGCCGGCGCCGAGGCCGTCGAACAGGTCGACCCCGCGGTCGAGGCGGCCGCCGTCGCCTCCGTACGCGAATGGCGTGCCGGTCGGGACGACGACGCCGTCGACGCGGCGCTGGCCCGGCTCCGCGCGGACGCCGCGACCACCGCCAACCTCATGCCGGCCACCCTGGAGTGCGTGCGCGTCGGGGTGACCACCGGGGAGTGGGCCGGCGCGCTACGCCAGGTCTTCGGCGAGTACCGGGCGCCCACCGGCCTGGCCGGCGCCACCGGCAGCGGCGGCGACCCGGGCCTCGCGGCGGTGCGGGAGCGCGTCACCGCCACCGCCCGCGAGCTGGGCAGCGGCCGGCTGCGGCTGCTGGTCGGCAAGCCCGGCCTGGACGGGCACTCCAACGGCGCGGAGCAGATCGCGGTACGCGCCCGCGACGCCGGCTTCGAGGTCGTCTACCAGGGCATCCGGCTGACCGCCGGGCAGATCGTGGCCGCCGCCGTCGAGGAGGACGTCGACCTGGTCGGGCTCTCCGTGCTGTCCGGCTCGCACCTGGCCGCCGTACCCGCCGTCCTCGACGGGCTGCGCGCCGCCGGCCGGGCGGACCTGCCGGTGGTGGTGGGCGGCATCATCCCCGCCGGCGACGCCGACACCCTGCGGGCCGCCGGGGTGGCCCGGGTCTTCACCCCGAAGGACTTCGCCCTCACCGGCATCATCGACGACCTCGTGACGGTCATCCGGCAGGCCAACGACCTGCCCTGAGCCCGCGTCGCGGGTCAGCGACCGGCGTACGTCATGCAGTCGGCCATGTCGTTGTCCGGACCGACCTTGATCGACGACGCGTGGCACTCCAACTGCTCGTTGTGCCGACAGTCGGAACGCTGGCAGGCGCCCACCTGGGCGGTGAGGCCGTCCACCCCGCCCCGCACGGGCGACTCGACGAAGGTGTGGCAGTGCGCGTGGTCCATGCTGCCGATGGTGATTGCGAAGGCGTGGCAGTCACCGCCCTGGTTGTACGCACACGCCGCGACCACACACTCCTGGACCCGGGGCATCTCCATCGCTGTGGTCATGCTGACCTCCTCTAGGCTTCTTGTCGCGATTCTAGGCATTTGTCGGTTGCAGAGGCCCGATATGTCCGCCTGACGATCAGCGCTGGCCCCGGCGCTCGGGCCGGATACCCGCCTCCACGTGATCAACACGAGATCGCCGGTGTCGGGGTATCAACCCGCCCCGGACACCCCGACATCGGCGATCCCGAGTCGATCACCGCCCGGACGCACCCCGTCGACCGTGTCCATCGCGTCGACCGGGCGAGATGTCCGTTTCCGGGCGGCGTCGGGGTGTGACCGATCGCATCCGTGGGGCGGAATCGTGGCGGGCCGGGGGTCGTTACACACCCTGACGATCGCAGGACCAACGGCCAGCCGCCCCGCCCGCTCAACCGGCGGGGGAATGGCCGGCCCGGCCGGATCGTTGCAGACCCCCGAACGACCGTGGGCTCGCCCCCGGGTCCGCTATTCGGCCCCGGCGAGGGCCCGGGAATGACCCCGGCCCGACGGTCGTTACACACGGTCCCGGCGCCACGACCCCCACTCGCGGGCCGCCCCGGGAATCCCCCCGACCCGACGGTCGTTACACACCGTCCCGGCGCCACGAGCCCCCCGCTCGTAGGCCGCCGCCCCCGGCACCACGAGCGATCAGCCCGTAGGCCGCCGCCCCCAGACTTTCCCCGCTTGATAGTGCAGCGCCGGACGAGGTGCTCACACCCGCGCCACCGCTTCCCCCGAACGGTGCGCAGGTGTTCCTACCCCCGAAGGAGCTACCCCCATGAACACGATCTTCCGTAAGAGCATGCTGTCCGTTGCTGGTCTCGCGTTCGCCGGTGGTGTCTTCGCCGGCCCGATCGCCGCCCACGCCAACCCCGCCACCGATGCGAAGCCCGTCGCGGCCGTGCAGACGGTGTCGAAGCCGCAGGGCAACCAGTCCCACATCAACCTGAACGACGAGCAGACCGCCAACGCCAAGGCGATCATCGCCGCCACGAAGAAGGCCGGCCTGCCCGAACGCGCCGCGGTCATCTCCATCGCCACGAGCCTGCAGGAATCGAAGCTGGACAACCTCGGCCACCTCGGCGACATGAACGACCACGACTCGCTGGGCCTGTTCCAGCAGCGCCCCTCCTCCGGTTGGGGCACCCCGGAGCAGATCACCAACCCCGAGTACTCCACCACCGCGTTCCTCAAGGGCCTGCGTCAGGTTGACGGCTGGCAGGACATGCCCCTGACCCAGGCCGCGCAGACCGTGCAGGTCTCCGCGTACCCGGACGCCTACGCCCAGTGGGAGCAGCAGGCCAC
>NZ_JBFAPG010000427.1:0-5507 GCF_040675595.1 Micromonospora sp. NPDC049580 | reverse complement strand
CCCGGGGCCCGTCGCCGTTTCGGAGAGGGGCCCCGGGTAGAGGGGCCCGTCGCCGTGCAGTGACTTGTCAGGCAGGGACGGGGCTGAGCTCGGGCCGGGTGTCGGCGACCGGCTCCGGGTCGACGAGATCCCGGCGGCCCGCGGACTCGTACGCGGCCCGGTCGAGGGTGCCCTCACGGGCAGCGACCACGGTCGGCACGAGCGCCTGCCCGGCCACGTTGGTGGCGGTACGGATCATGTCCAGGATCGGGTCGATGGCCAGCAGCAGACCGGCGCCGGCCAGCGGCAGACCCAGCGTGCTCAGGGTGAGGGTGAGCATCACGATCGCCCCAGTCAGGCCGGCGGTGGCCGCCGAGCCGACCACCGAGACGAACGCGATGAGCAGGTAGTCGGTGACGCCGAGGTGCACGCCGAACACCTGCGCCACGAAGATCGCGGCGAGGGCCGGGTAGATCGCGGCGCAGCCGTCCATCTTCGTGGTGGCGCCGAACGGCACCGCGAACGAGGCGTACTCGCGCGGGACGCCGAGCCGCTCGACGGAGCGCTGGGTCACCGGCATGGTGCCCACCGACGAGCGGGACACGAAGGCCAGCTCGATCGCGGGCCAGGCGCCGGCGAAGAAGCGCAGCGGGTTGAGCCGGCCGGCGAGGATCAGCACCAGCGGGTAGACCACGAACAGCACGATGGCGCAGCCGACGTAGACGGCGGTGGTGAACTTCGCGAGGGGTGCCAGCAGGTCCCAGCCGTACGAGGCGACGGCGTTGCCGATCAGGCCGAGGGTGCCGATCGGGGCGAGTCGGATGACCCACCACAGGGCCTTCTGCACGATTTCCAGCAGCGAGCGGTTCAGCGCCACGAAGGGCTCGGCGGCGTCGCCGACCAGCAGGGCCGCGGCACCCACCACGAGGGCGAGGAAGACGATCTGGAGGACGTTGCCCTCGACGAACGCGCCGACCGGGTTGGTGGGCACGATGCCGGTGAGGAAGTCCGTCCAGGAGCCGGTGTTCTTGGGCGGGGTCGCGCCACCCAGGTCGAGGCTCACGCCGCGGCCCGGGTTGACGAGCAGGCCGAGGCCGATGCCGATGCTCACCGCGATCAGTGCGGTGATGCCGAACCACATCAGGGTCTTCAGCGCGAGCCGGGCGGCGTTGGCCACGCCGCGCAGGCTGACCACGCTGACCACGATGGCGGTGAAGACCAGCGGCGGCACGGCCAGCTTGAGGAGCTGGATGAAGAGGCTGCCGACGGTGTGCAGGGTGCTGGTCAGCCAGCTCAGGTCGTTGCTGCGGGCCAGGAAGCCGAGCGCGACGCCGAGCACGAGGCCGAGAAGGATCTGCACGGAGAACGGGATTTTGCGCAGGCCGAAGGGCATGAAGTGTCCAATTGTCTGTTCTGGTCGGGGTAGGCGCGAGGAGGACGGCTACGCCGGACAGATGCCGCTGGCCTGCAGTCGGAGATCGACATACAGGCGAACGGTGAGGCCCCAGACATTGGTCATCGCTCGCCGACAGTACGCCGATCAGCGCGATCTGCAAGGAACGGTGGCCGTGACGCTCCTTACAAGCCCCGCTCGCGGCGGGCCAGGGCCAGGGCCGTGCCGGTGGCCACGCCCCACAGCACCGCGAGCCCGAGAACCAGCCGCTCCACCACGCCGACCAGGGCGCCCCGGCCGACCACGAGCATGGCCAGGCCGACCGTCGCGCACAGCGGCAGGGCGAGCGCGGCCGTGCCGGCCGCCAACCGGCGGACCACCGGCCCGGCCGGCCCGGACACGGCCAGCGTGATCATGGCGAGGACCACCGCCGCCGTCGCCGCGATGCTCGCGCCCCCGTGCACCAGGTCGGCCACCGTGGTCCGCTCGAACGGCGGCAGTGGGCAGCCGGCGGAGCAGGTCACCGCCCCGGACACCGCGGTGAGCACCGCGCCGGTGGCGAGCAGCGCCGGCGCCACCCGCACCCCGGGAGGCAGCGCCGCGGCGATCAGCAGCAACGCGCCGGCCAGGGCGAGGACCCCGATCCGGTACGTCACGGCGTGCGCGCTGCCAGCGATGCCCGCCTCGCTCACGTACCCGGTGAGACCGGGACCGGGACCGGCGACGACCGCGACCGTCACCGCGACCGCGCCGGCCACCGCGCAGCCGGCTGCGGCGGACCCGGCGACCCGGCGGGCGACGTCCCCGCGAGCGACGGGTGCCGTCGCGGTGCCGGCCCGCCCCGGCTCAGCCACGCCCGTGCGGCGTCGTCCAACCGGACTCGTCGGGCCCCAGCGGCACGATGCCGGTCGGGTTGATCTCCCGGTGGGTGCCGTAGTAGTGCCGCTTGATGTGGTCGAAGTCCACCGTCTCGCCGAAGCCCGGGGTCTGGAACAGGTCCCGGGCGTACGCCCAGAGCACCGGCATCTCGGTCAGCTTGCTGCGGTTGCACTTGAAGTGCCCGTGGTACGCGGCGTCGAAGCGCACCAGCGTGGTGAACAGCCGCACGTCGGCCTCGGTGATCGCGTCTCCCATCAGGTAGCGCTGCCCGGCCAGGCGTTCGGACAGCGCGTCCAGTCGGGCGAAGAGCGCCCGGAACGCCTCGTCGTACGCCTCCTGCGAGGTGGCGAACCCGCACCGGTAGACGCCGTTGTTGACGTCGTGGTGGATCTCGGCCATCAGCGCGTCCATCTCCGGGCGCAGCGCGACCGGGTACAGGTCCGGGGCGTCGGGGGCGTGCAGTCGCCGCCACTCGGTGGAGAAGTCGAGGGTGAGCTGCGGGTAGTCGTTGGTGACCACCCGGCCGGTCAGCGTGTCGACAAGCGCCGGCACGGTCACCCGGCCGGTGTAGTCCTCGTCGGTGGCCAGGTACGCCTCGGAGAGGAAGCTGACACCGAGGACCGGGTCGAAGCCGTCCGGGTCGAGGGCGAACGCCCAGCCCCGCTCGTCCCGGATCGGGTCGACGGTGCCCAGCGAGATCGCGTCGTCCAGCCCGAGCAGGCCGCGCACGATCCTCGCCCGGTGCGCCCACGGGCACGCGCGGCACCAGATCAGCCGGTACCGGCCGGCCTCCAGTGGCCAGCGGTCCTGCTCGTCCGGGCCGCCACCCGGCGGGGAGGTCGAGTGGGGGGTGACCCGACCGGTGAAGCGGTTGGGCTGGCGGACGAAAGCGCCACCACGGCTGGTCTCTGCGCTGAACTGGGCCCGGGCCATGCCGCCAACCTATCCGCTGGGAGCGTGGATATCCTGGCGGCTGGGGAGTCCCCCGCGACCCGGTGGACGCCCGCACCCCCGCCCTTCCCACCCCCGAAGGACTCGCGATGACCGTGGCATACCTGGTGGCCGGTGTCCGTACCCCCATCGGCCGGTACGCCGGCGCGCTGGCCGGCGTCCGCCCCGACGACCTGGCCGCACACGTGATCCGCGAGCTGGTCGCCCGGCACCCGTCGGTGGACTGGGCCCGCGTCGACGACGTCGTGCTCGGCTGCGCGAACCAGGCCGGCGAGGACAACCGCAACGTGGCCCGCATGGCGGCGCTGCTCGCCGGCCTGCCCGAGGAGGTGCCGGGCAGCACCGTCAACCGGCTCTGCGGCTCCGGTCTGGACGCCCTCGCCATCGCCGCCCGGTCCATCGTGGCCGGCGAGGCGGACCTGGCGGTCGCCGGTGGGGTGGAGAGCATGAGCCGGGCGCCGTTCGTCGTGCCGAAGGCGACCTCGGCGTACTCCCGCTCGGCCGAGATGTATGACACGACCCTGGGCTGGCGGCTGGTCAACCCGCTGATGCGTGACGGCTGGGGCGTCGACTCGATGCCGGAGACGGCGGAGAACGTGGCCGCCGAGTACGGCGTCGACCGGGCCGAGCAGGACGCCTTCGCGTACCGCTCGCAGCAGCGCGCCGCCAAGGCGCAGGCCGACGGCCGGTTCGCCGAGGAGATCGTGCCGGTGTCCGTGCCGGCCGGTCGCCGGGAGACCCGACTGGTCGAGGTCGACGAGCACCCCCGGGAGACGTCGCTGGAGAAGCTGGCCGCGCTGCCCACCCCGTTCCGCGACGGCGGCACGGTGACCGCCGGCAACTCCTCGGGCGTCAACGACGGCGCGGTCGCGCTGCTGGTGGCCAGTGAAGCGGCGGTGCAGCGGTACGGCCTCACCCCGCTGGCCCGCATCGGCGGCGCGGCGACGGCAGGCGTACCGCCGCGGATCATGGGAATCGGCCCGGTGCCGGCCACCCGCAAGCTGCTCGACCGGGTCGGCGTGGAGCTGGGCGCGGTGGACGTCGTCGAGTTGAACGAGGCGTTCGCCGCGCAGTCCGTGGCGGTGCTGCGCGAGTTGGGGTTGCCGGTCGACGCCGAGCACGTCAACCCGAACGGTGGCGCGATCGCGCTCGGGCATCCGCTGGGCGCCAGCGGCGCGCGGCTGGCGCTGACCGCCGCCCTGGAGCTGCGCCGTCGCGGCGGCCGCCGGGCCCTCGCCACCATGTGCATCGGCGTCGGGCAGGGCATCTCGCTGCTGCTGGAGTCGGCCGCCTGAGCGCGGAAAGTTACGTGAAGGGATCTGCCGTACGTGGGAGTTGTCGGCCTAGAGTGGTCCACACCACACGACCCGCGGGGTCGGCCGGCGGTCGCGCGCGCTCGTCGACGCCGGTGCCGCCTCGCGCCGCGGCGACGAACTGGGGAGCACACTGATGCCGGACGCACTGCCGACCGAGATTGACCTGACCAGGCCGAGCGCGGCCCGGGTGTACGACTATTTCCTGGGCGGGGCGCACAACTTCGAGGTCGACCGGCAGTTGGCCGAGCAGATCGCCAGCATGACCCCGAATCTCGCCGCCACCATGCGCTCCGGTCGGGAGTTCCTGCGCCGAGCCGTCCGGGTGCTGCTCGACGCCGGCATCGACCAGTTCCTCGACATCGGCTCCGGCATTCCGACCGTGGGCAACGTGCACGAGGTGGCCCAGGCGGCCAACCCGAAGGCCCGGGTGGTCTACGTCGACATCGACCCGGTCGCCGTCGCGCACAGCCGTGAGCTGCTCGCCGGCAATGACCTGACCGGGGTGATCCACGCCGACCTGCGCGAGCCGGAGCGCATCCTTGCCGAGACCCGGCGGCTCGGGCTGATCGACTTCAGTCGACCGATGGGCATCCTGCTGGCCGGGGTGGTGCACTTCATCCCGGACGCCGACGGTCCCGAGGAGATCCTGTCCACCCTGCGGGCCGCCGCCGCGCCCGGCAGCTTCCTGGTCATCTCGCACTCGACCTTCGAGGACCAGCCGCAGGAGATGCTGGACGCCCAGCGCCTCTCCGCCCGGACGGCCACCGAGATCACCCTGCGCTCCCGCGCGCAGGTCACCGGCTTCTTCGGCGACTGGACGGTGCTCGAACCGGGCGTGGTGCACATGCCACTGTGGCGTCCCGACTCGCCGGCCGACGTGGATGAGCACCCCGAGCGGTTCGGCGCCTTCGGGGGCGCGGCCCGGTACGACCAGCCCGCCGGCTGATTCCAGTGGCCGCCGTCCCGGACCCCACCGGGGTCGACGTCGG
>NZ_JBFAPG010000426.1:0-5516 GCF_040675595.1 Micromonospora sp. NPDC049580 | reverse complement strand
CCGATGAACCGCCAGTGGCGGTACATCGGCTGGCTGCTGGCCGCCGTGTGGCTGTTCTTCCTCAACATCCCGATCTCCACCGCGCTGCAGCAGCCGGAGCCGTGGCGGCGGGTCGTCGGGGTGACCGCCCTGGTCGTCTTCGGTCTGGGCTACGTGCTGCTGTTCCAGTGGGCCCGCCGACTGCGCCAGCTGCTGCTGCCGATCCCGGCGGGGCGCGCGCGGGTGGGCCTGCTGGTGCTGCTCGCGGTGGGCCTGGTCAGCATCCCGGGCACCGGCGGCGACTGGCTGGCGACCCTGGTCTACGTGGCCGCGGCCGGGGTGTTCCTGCTGCCGCCGTGGGAGGCGGCGGTCACCGTGGCGCTCTGCGCCGTGACTCCCGCGCTGGCGTCCTGGCTGGTGCCGGGCTGGGAGGCGGAGCACGGGATCGTCTTCGCGGTGCTGCTCGCCTCGTTCGCCATGTTCGGCGTGTCCCGGCTGGCCCAGCGCAACAGCGAGTTGCAGGCCGCGCAGCAGGAGATCGGCCGGCTCGCGGTCGCCGAGGAGCGGGCCCGCGCCGCCCGCGACCTGCACGACATCCTCGGGCACTCGCTGACCGTGGTGGCGATCAAGGCCGAGCTGGCCGGACGGCTGATCGAGGTCGACACCGTCCGGGCGGCCGCCGAGATCGCCGAGGTGGAGAGGTTGGCGCGGGCGGCGCTGGCCGACGTGCGGCAGACCGTCGGGGCGTACCGGGAGGTCACCCTCGCCGGGGAGCTGGCCGGCGCGCGGTCCGCCCTCGCCGCGGCGGGCATCGCGGCGGAGTTGCCGGCCGAGGTGCCGGAGCTGCCGAGGGAGTGGGACCGGCTGTTCGGGTGGACGGTACGCGAAGGGGTGACCAATGTGGTCCGGCACAGCGGCGCGCGGTGTTGCACGATCCGGGTGCGCCCGGACGGGGTCGAGGTGAGCGACGACGGCCGGGGGCCGTCCACGCCGGACGCCGGCACCGCCGGGTACGGGCTGGTCGGTCTGCGGGAACGGGCCCGCCGGCTGGACGCCGTGGTGACCGTGGGCCGCGGCCGGGACGACGGCACCGGCTTCCTGCTGCGGGTGCACGCCCCGGCGGCGGCCCGGTGAGCGCGGCGGGTACGCCGATCCGGCTGCTGCTCGCCGACGACCAGGCGCTCGTCCGTGGTGCGTTGGCCGCGCTGCTGTCGCTGGAGCCGGACCTGACCGTCGTGGCCGAGGTGGGCCGGGGCGACGAGGTGGTGCCCGAGGCCCTCCGGCACACGCCCGATGTGGCCCTGCTGGACGTGGAGATGCCCGGCCTGGACGGGATCGCCGCCACCGCCGCGCTGCGGGCGGCGCTGCCGGCCTGCCGGGTGCTGGTGGTGACCACGTTCGGTCGGCCCGGCTACCTGCGTCGCGCCATGGAGGCCGGCGCGAACGGCTTCGTGGTCAAGGACACCCCGGCCCGGCAGCTCGCCGACGCGGTGCGCCGGGTGCACGCCGGCCTGCGGGTGGTCGACCCGACGCTGGCCGCGGAGACCCTGGCCACCGGGGCGAGCCCGCTGACCGAGCGGGAGACCGAGGTGCTGCGGGCGGCCCGCGCCGGTGGCGCGGTCGCCGAGCTGGCGAAGGCGCTGCACCTGTCCGAGGGGACGGTGCGCAACCACCTCTCCGCGGCGATCGGCAAGACCGGCGCCCGCAACCGGGCCGCGGCCGTGCGCATCGCCGAGCAGAACGGCTGGCTCCTCGGCGACTGAGCGGCCCCGCTCAGGCGGTCGGCGGCGGGGTGGCGAGCCGGTCGACCACCACCAGGCTGCTGCCGGGTCGGACCTCGGCGAGCAGTTCCCGCTGGCCGCTGCGGTTGACCCGGATGCAGCCGTTGGTGGTGTTCTCGCCCAGTTCGTCGTCGCTGTACCAGGTGTGCAGGCCGATGTGCGCGCCGCGCAGCCCGGTGGGCACCGCCTCCGGGTCGTCGGGCACCGAGCCGAGGGCGTAGATGTCCACCCCGCCGTAGACCTCCCCGGGCGGTGGGGTGCGGCCCAGGACGAAGGTCCGCCCGAGCGGCGTCTCCTGCCCGGACTGGCCGAGACTCGTCTCCCAGGAGCGCACCGCCTTGCCGGACCGGTACCAGGTGAGCCGGTGCGCCTTGCGCTCGACCACGATCTGGTCGCGCAGCGCCACGGTGTCGAACCCGCCGGGTGGCAGCCAGGCGAGACGCCGGTTGGCCGAGGGCAGCAGGACGGCCGTCCAGCCGACCCGACGCTCGGCGATCGGCACGGTCAGCTCGACACCGGCGAGCGTCGGTTCGAGGAAGGCCCGCGGCCGTCCGCCGGGCGCGTCGTACGCGGCGATCCGCCGGGTCGGGTGCACGCCCTCGGTCAGGGGCGTGACGTCCATCGTGGCCGGGTCGGCGGGGAAACCCTTGGGCGCGGGGTCGTAGTCGAGCACCGGCAGACCGGCCGGGGCGGGCGCGGCCGGCGGGACCGACTCCTCCGGGCTCTGCTCGACGCTGCTCGGCGTCGGGTCGGCTGCCGCCACGTTCTGCCTGTCGGGGGCCGTCGAGCGTGGGGTGAGAGCCTGGCCGACCAGCAGCGCGGCGGCCAGCAGCACGGGTACGGCGATGCCGGCGGCGATCCAGCCGGCACGGCGGCGGTACGGGGACATTCGGTCAAACGACACCAAACCACTCTATGGCGGTGGACGGTCCGGGGCCCCCGGTTCGGCGATACGCGCCGGCCGGAGGCCCCGGGGTCGGTCAGACCCGCGCGCCGATGTGGATGGCCACCGCGTCGTGCGCCGGCACGTTCGCGGCGAACCAGCCGTTACCGTCCACGGTGATCACCGGTCCGCTGCACGTGCCGCCCGCGTACGTGCCGTGGATGACGTCGCAGTACCGGCCGGCGGGCAGCCCGGTGTAGTACGAGCGACCGTTGACGGCGGAGTCCTCGTCGTTGAGCGTGACGAAGCCCTTGCCGCTGCGGCTGAACGCGATGTGGTTGTTGCCGTTGTCGTACCAGTTGGCCACGCCCGCGCCCTCGGTGGCGTTGCGGAAGCCGACCATGTTGGCGATCACCGGCCAGCGGTGCTCGCACTCCCAGCCGGAGTAGCAGGCCGTGTTCAGCGTCTTGTTGTTGCCGTCCGAGGGCGGGCCGGCGTCGCGGTTGCTGAAGGTGTAGCTGGACATGACGGTCGGCGAGCCGTACGGCCAGGCCAGCATGAAGGCGTTGGCGAGGGCGTAGATCCCCCGGTCGCGGTAGGTCAGCACCCCGCTGTTGTCCCGCTGGGTGTCGTGGTTGTCCACGAACACCGCGGCCGACCCGGTGGGCAGGTGACCCCAGCCCTCGCCGAAGTTGCTCAGGTACGCCAGCTTCTCCGAGCGGAAGACCCGGGCCAGGTCCTTGCCGTAGCGGAACTCGTGCACGTCACCGTTGCCGGTGTACTCGGTCGGCTGGACCGGCTCGCCCGCGCCGTAGATGACCTCCTGCACGATGTACGCCGAGCGGGACAGCTTGCTCTTGATCGCGGCGATGTCGGCGGCCGGCATGTGCTTGCTGGCGTCCAGCCGGAACCCGTCGACGCCGAGGGAGAGCAGGTCGTTGAGGTACGACGCGATCTTCGTCCGGACGTAGTCCGACTCGGTCTTCAGGTCCGACAGGTTGACCAGCTCGCAGTTCTGCACCTCGTACCGGTCGTTGTAGTTGGCGATGTCGTCGCCGCCGTTGCGCCCGCAGTGGTGGAAGTCCTGGGTCTGGTAGATGCCCGGATAGTCGTAGTGCGAGTACGACGAGCCGGCCCAGCCGGTGCCGCCGTTGTCCTGGCCGGACATGTGGTTGATGACGGCGTCGACGAGCACCTTGACGCCGGCCGCGTGGCAGGTGTTCACCATCGACTGGAACTGGGCCCGGGTGCCCTTGCGGGACTCGATCCGGTAGCTGACCGGCTGGTACGCCAGCCACCACTGGTTGCCCCGCACGTGCTCCTGCGGGGGCGAGACCTGGACGTAGCCGTAGCCCTTCGGGCCGAGCGTGCTCTGGCACTCGCTGGCCACCGACGGCCAGTTCCACTCGAAGAGCTGGACGATGACCTTCTTGGCGCCGGACGGGCTGGCGGCGGCCGGGGGCGCCGCCGCGGTGAGGGGGACGAGCAGGCTGGCGACCAGGCCGAGGGCGAGGATCGCCGAGCCGCGTCGACGTCGGTGCATCGGGACTCCTGACGGGAGCGGGGGTGGGGGTGGTGGTGCGGCGGGGGATCGCATCGGCTGCTCGAATCTTGCAACCCATGCTGAAATTTGCCGAAAGGTTACAAGCGTGTTGCAACGACTGTCAATGTATGGATGTCGATCACTGTCCACGGTGGCCGCTACACGCGTCCCGGCGTCGGTCGGTTCGATCCGGCTCAGAAATTTCCGTCCCCGGGTGATCCGCTCGCCCCGCCGGTCCGTACTGGATGGGGGAGCAGGGGTCGGCCGGTGGTGCGCCGCCGCGAGACGATCGAGGAGCAGATGGCCCGGGCAAAGCAGAACCAGAAGGCCACCGAGGTCCGGACCAGCACCAGCAGTCGGGGGGTGCGGACCAGGTCGCGCTCGGCGACGACGTTGCTGATCGCGTCCGCGCTGGCCGCGCTCTGGGCGGCGACCATGCTGACCGGCGCCGGCCAGACGGCGTACGCGTACGGCTTCTTCTTCACCGAGTTCTTCGCCGGGGTGATCGCCCTGGTGTCGTTGAGTCTCACCGTGATGCTGGGCCTGCTCGCCACCGACCGGCTGGTGCTGGGCATCTCGCACCGGGTGCTGATGCAGTCGGCGCACCGCGCCACCGGCGTCCTGGGCGTCGCCGGGCTGTTCTTCCACGTCCTCACCAAGATCGCTACCGGTCGCGCGGCGGCGACCGACTCGCTGGTGCCGTTCGTCGGCGGCCGGGGCCTCTACGTCGGCCTCGGCACGGTGGCGGCCCTGCTCATGGTCAGCGTGATCTGGACCGGCATCATCCGGGCCCGCTTCGCCGGCGTCGGTCCGAAGTGGCTGTGGCGCGCCCTGCACTCCGCCGCCTACCTCGCCTGGCCCTTCGCGATCGTGCACGGCCTCAACGCCGGTCGGGCCGCGAAGTCCTGGGTGGTGCTCAGCTACCTCGCCTGCATCCTGTTCGTCGTGCTGGCGCTGCTGGTTCGGCTCTCGGTCACCATCGGCCGGCGCAGCCGGGAGCAGCACCAGGCCGCCGTGCGCAACGCGGTGCTGGCCGGGCGGGCCACCGAGGAGGGCCGCGGGCGGTCGCTGCTGGCCGGCCTCAGCCGTCGCCGCGACACCAGCGAGGACAAGCGCCCCGCCTGGGCGGAGGCGACCACCGCCACCTGGACGGCGCCGCCCGGCCCACGGCGGCGCGACCCCGAGCGGTTCACCGTTCCGGTGGTGCCCGAGCCCGGCTCGCTCGCCGAGCCGGCCCGGCCCAGTCGACGGCGGCGGGACGAGGCGCCGGCGGCTCGGCAGGACGCCGACCGGCCGACGCGTGGACGGCGCGACGAGGCGGAGACCACGA
>NZ_JBFAPG010000425.1:0-5529 GCF_040675595.1 Micromonospora sp. NPDC049580 | reverse complement strand
GCTGGACCGGCTGGCCCACCCGGCCCGCCGGGTGTCCCTGGCCTCGACGGGGCGAACGGCTCCGACGGGGCGCCGGGCCCAACCGGCCCATCAGGCGCCCGAGGGGAGACCGGCGCCGCAGGGAAGGACGGGCCCTCCGGCGAGGACGGGCCAGCTGGGGCGGCTGGCCCTGTCGGCCCGCAGGGCCCGGCTGGTCCGCAAGGTCCGGCGGGGCCGCGTGGCGAGCAGGGACCGCAGGGCGAGGCCGGCCCGGCGGGCGCTCAGTGCCCGGACGGGACGACGGCGGAGACGGTCACGGTGGTCACGACCACCGGCGCGCGGCAGATCGCCGCGTGCGTCGCGGACTAGGGCTGGTGGTACTGGATGCCCGTCTGCTCGAAGCGCGCCCGCACCTCGATCGCATGGGCGGCGGCGACCTCCATGTCGGCGCCGGCCGCCTGGAGCAGCTCGACGATCGGCCCGCTGATGCCCTGCGGGTCGGCCATCGCGGCCCCGGCCTGGATACCGAGCAGCCGCGGATCAGTCGACACCTCACGGACCGCGGCGACGGCCTGGTCCCGTGGGGCGTCTCGGTCGCTGCCGGTGCCGTACCGGCCGGCCACCCCGGACAGCCCGGCCAGGACGAGCCGGTCACTGGCCGGCAACCCAGGAACATGCACCATCCGTCGACCGTACCCAGGAGGGAACACCATGGAGAGCCAGACCAACCCTGACCCGGAGTCGACCGAGCCGCTGGTCACCGTCGGCACCATCACCGCCGCCGTGACCGCCGTCCTCGGCCTGCTCGTCGCGTTCGGCCTGCCGGTCAGCGACGACCAGCAGGCGAGGATCCTCGGCGTCATCGCGGTCATCGCGCCGTTCGTCGTCACGTTCTGGGGCCGCCGGACGGTGTACGCCCCGGCGACCGTGGCCCGGCTGCTGCGCCGGTAGCATTCTCGGCGCGGTGCTCCCGGTGACGTCCCGGGCAGCGCCGACCAAACCACAGCGACCCCGCCGGCTGCGAGCTGGCGGGGTCGCTTCGTCGTAGGGTCAGCGGCCTGATCGGGTGGCGCTCTGCCGGACCGCTGCGATTCGGGTATGCCCGTACTGCGCCAGCTCAGCGCGTAGAGCACCTTCGTCACCGACCCCGAGGGCTGCGGCGATCACGACACGCTCCATCAGGTCGGCGATGACGAGGCCGTGCCAGCCACACACCTGTGGGCTGTCAGATTCGCACATGGAATCGATGGTGGCGAGGGCCGGACAGCGGACGACAGACAGGTTGTCCGTCGGTCAGCCCAGGGTGAGCGCCAGCACTCCGAACACCTGCTTCTCCGGGTACTGGACTACGCCGCGGTGAGACACCTCGATCCCGTAGAAACCCTTGCCGGCCGGCACGTCCGGGACCGTGAATGCGAACTTGCAGCCCTTCCCGCTGGTCGCCCCGGGAGCGGTCTCCAGGATGCCGTTGCCCAGTTTCCCGAGGCCGACAGTGGCGCCGGCGGCGTCGGTGATGGTCACCTGCGCTCCGGGTGTGATGTCGTCGTAGCCGCCGTCGCCCTGGCATCCGGTGGTGCTGTTCCAGGTGACGCCGTCGGTGTCGGTGAGCATCAGCGTTCCGGCGACGGTCCGGGCGGTGGGTGCCGCGTTGCTGGTCGCGGCGGCCGGTGTCGGCTTCTGGTCGTCGCTGGAGCAGCCGGTCAAGGTGGCGGCGAGCAGCACGGCGGGCAGCAGTAGGTGACGGATGCGGGTCATGCACGGCAGGCTACCGACCAGCAGCAACGCGTGAGCCCCACCAACCGGCGGGTCGGTGGGGCCCTTCGGACGAAGCCGATTCCCCCGCTTTCTGCGGCCTGAGATCAGGTTGCGGGCGGCTCAGACGCCGGTCGGGGGAGCTGTGCGCCCGGCTCGCCGACGTACCAGCGTGTCAATTCTCGGAGGATGGCGGATCGGTCGCTGCCTGCGGCTGCTGCGGCTTCGCCCAGCTTGGCCCAGAGGTCTTCATCCATTCGGACCGTCTGGCGTGCGGTGCCTCTGCCACTTCGCCCGGTCACAGGACGCAGGGTGTCATGACGCGCCGGCTCGCTCGGGATTGCGTGTGTCATGACACGGAGGCTAACGTGTGTCATGACACAGCGATAGTCCGGCCTAGAAGTCGGCACCCGGTCCGCGATTCAGCCGCTGACCGGGTGCCTTGATCGGGAGGAAGCCCGACCCATGCAAGATCGTAGTCCCGCCGTCGTGCACCGGAGGTACCTCGACCGGCGCGTTACCGGCACCCCCGCCTACGTCGCGAGCGTCGTCACGCAGCTGCGCGACAGTGGCCGCCTCGTTCACTCGACCCCGCCGCAGTGGACCCCCGACGGCGCCACCGTCGTCGTCCGGTTCCTCGACCGGCCAGCCCCGGCGACCGCCGTGGCGCGACGTCGCCGCCGCTGGCCGGTCGTCGCCGTCGCGACCGCCGTGGTGACCGTCGGCGGGGTGGGCGTCTACGCGCTCATTCGCCTGGTCGACGCGCTCGTCGCTGCCCTGCCCGCCATCCTCGCCGCCCTGGCCGTGCTCGCCCTCATCGCGATCCTGTCCGGGCCCGCCCGGTCCCGGGTCGTGTGCGTGACGATGCACGGCCCCGGCTGCCGCCACCACTGACCGGAAGGGACGACGATGACCGCGCCCGCCAGCACGTACCCCCGCAGCGTCGAGCAACTACTTCCCGACGCCCGGAACCTGGCCACTCGACTCGGTGAGCTGCCGTCGCGTAACCGACTGATGCGCGAGCTGCGCATCGGCGCACCGAAGGCCGAGGAGGTTCGCGACGCACTGATCGCCGAGCACGTCCGCGAACTTGCCGAGTCCGCCCCGGCCGAGCCCGCCCCAGACCCGTGGGACCTGGCCGAGCCCACCAGATTCGAGCCGGGCTTTTCTTCCGCAGACGACGACGTGAACCGAGACCTCGGCCCGCACCGTGTCGAGCCGGTGAGCGCCCCGCCGGCCACCATGTCGACCCCGGTCGAGACCCGGGTGTCCGAGCCGACCAATCCGACCCCGGCCGGATCCGAGCCGGCCACCACATCGGAGGCGATTGTGCAGGTCGGGGTCGACGGACACCCGGGCACGGCGGCCGAGTCCAAGCCGCGGCGACAGCTGGTGGTGTGGCCGGTGATCCTGCTGGCGCTGCCGGCGTTCGTGGCCATCTGGTCCGGGTGGGTCGGACTCGGCGGACTCGCCGGTTTCGGCGTCGTGCACCCGCTGCCGGGCATCTGGGATGACTTCTCCATCAACTCGGCGATCACCCTGCCGATCGGGGTGGAGACGTACGGCGCGTACGCCTCGTACGTGTGGCTGTCCGGTCGGGCGTCGGTCCAGCTACTCACCTTCGCCAAGTGGTCGGCCATCGCCTCGCTGCTGATCGGCGCGCTCGGTCAGGTCGCCTACCACCTGCTCGTGGCGGCCGGCGTGACCTCTGCGCCGTGGCAGATCACCACGGCGGTCGCCTGCCTGCCGGTGGCCGTGTTCGGGATGGGCGCCGGCCTGGCGCACCTGGTGCGAGAGGACGGCAAGCGATGAGCCGCAAGCACACGGTGCTGCGACTGACGTACCGCTACCTCGCCGGCCGGCCCCTCGACGGGCGGGCCGGCTACCCGTACCGGAGCCGCGGCAGCGGCCGGCTCGCCGGCTGGCAGCGGCAGGCATGCCGCGTCGGCGTACCCGCCGCCACCGCCGTGGTCGTGGCCCTGCCCGAGCAGTCCCTCACCGCCGCCACCGCAGTAACGCTCACCGCCGCGTGGCGCGGCCGACGCCGTCTGATGCAGCGCCGATTCCACGCCGAGTACATCGCGCCGACCCTCGCCGCGATCACCCCGCCGCTCGGCCTGCAGGCCGGTGTGCGGCTGCACGTCGACCCGTCGCTGGGCAACCTCACCCCCCGCCTGGCCAAGCCGCTGTCGCCGGCCGAGGAGCGGATCCGGCTGCTCTACGGCGAGCGCATCGAACCGGTGCTGCGGTGGCTACCCGAGCACGTCCAGCGCGGCGCCTGGGCCGTACAGCGCAAAGCCCGGCCGGTCACGTCCCGACTGGAGGTGTTCCGCCGCCCCGGCGAAGAGCTCGGCCCGCGCATCGAACTTGTCATCGACACCCCGTACCTGACCAAGGAGCAGAGGCAACTCGTGTCATCCATCATCGGCAGCAAGATCCCCGTCGCCGACCTGGTCGAGTCCTGGCATCAGGTCGGAGCCCGCGTGCGCGCCCGCTGGACGGTCCGCAAGCGGCCCCCGGCCGTCGTTGGCCACGACCAGGTGGCCGAGCAGTTCCCCCGTCTGGCCGAGTGGGAGTTCTACATCGGGCAGGGCGCCGGAGACCGGCCGGTGGTGTTGTCGCTGCGCGACGACTCCCCGCACATCGCCGTGAGCGCCGGCTCGGGCGCCGGCAAGAGCGTCCTCGCCCAGCTGGTCGCCGTGCAGGTCCTCGCCCGCGGCGGCCGAACGACAATCCTCGACCGCAAGGGTTCGCACCGGTGGGCCCTCGGCCAGCCGGGCGTCGACTACTGCTCCCGGCCGGAGCAGATGCACCAGGCTCTCATCCGCCTGGCGGCCCTCGCCGATGAGCGCAACACCCTGGCCATGCACGAAGAGGAAGACTGGGACCCGGGCGCGCGGGAGCTGGTCATCTGCGAGGAGCTGAACGCGACCATCGGGCAGCTCGCCAACTACTGGGCCGAGGTGCGGGACAAGAGCGACCCGAAGCGGTCGCCGGCCATCGCCGCCCTGGCCGACCTGCTCTTCATGGGCCGCTCGGCGAAGGTCAACGTTCTGGCCATCGCGCAGATGCTGACTGCCCGCGCGATCGGCGGGCCGGAGGCGCGCGAGAATTTCGGGATCCGCTGCCTGGCGAGGTACACGGCGAACAACTGGAAGATGCTCGTGCCGGAGGCGTCGATGCCGCGGGCGTCACGGACGTTGGGCCGGTGGCAGGTCGTCATCGGGGGACAGGCCACCGAGGTGCAGGTCGCCTACCTGACCACGAAGCAGGCCCGAGCGCTGGCATGTCCCCGGTCCCCGGAGACATCGCAGGTCAGCGGCCTATCAAGCCCTGCCGGGGACTTCCTGACGTTGCGTGAGGCGGTGGACGCTGGGGTGCTGCCGTGGACGTACGAGGCGGCTAAGAAGCGTCTCCAGCGCAGAGTCGGAACGATCCCGGCGCCGCGTGGCAAGCGCGGAACGGCGGATCTGTACGCCCGCGCTGATTTGGCTGCGTGGGCCGGCGGCACCAAGGTTGGGAGCACCCCCTCGTGACCCTCAAGTCGTCCGTCATCGTCGCCGCCACGCTGCTCGGCCTGGCCGTGGCCTACTACGTCGAGTGCGCTGTGTTCCCGTGGGGGAAGTGCTCGCGCTGCAAGGACAGCCCTGGCCGGTTGATGTCTCCTGACGGTGTCCACTGGCGGCCGTGTCGCCGCTGCAAGGGCGCCGGCCGGCGGCTACGTACGGGCCGCCGAGTGTGGGACTTCATTCAGCGTCGCCGCGAGGCCGGCCAGTAGACCCGCAACGCAGAGCCGCC
>NZ_JBFAPG010000424.1:0-5582 GCF_040675595.1 Micromonospora sp. NPDC049580 | reverse complement strand
CGGGACGGCTCGGCCTCGACGGCCGGTTCCTCGGCCACCGGAGCGGGCTCCGCCGGCCGGGTCACCGGCACGGCGTCCGGCTGGGGTGCCATGAACAGCACTGTGGGTGCGGAGAGCGCGGCCCGCCGACGGCGGGTGCGCGGCTGCTCGGCCTCGACGACCTCGGCAGGCTCGATCGGCTCATCGGCCACGTTCGCCACGGCGACACCGGGCGCCACCTCGCCGGAGCGCTCCCGCGCGTCACCGAACGCCTGCTCGGCGCCGGTTCCGTCCGGCGGGGTCTGCGCCTCGTTCAGCTCGGCTTCCGCCTGACGCAGGTCGGACTCCGCCGACGTCTCAGCGGCGTCCCCCTCGGCGGAGGGCTCCTCGACGGCGGGCTCCTCGGCGGCGGCGGGCTCCACGACGGCCGGCGGCTCCTCGACGGCGGGCGTTGCCTTCTTGCGCCGGGTGCGGGTCACCTTGACCGGAGGAACGACCTCGGGGGAGGCCAGCTCCGCGCTGGCGGCGACCAGCGGCTCCTCGGCGGTCGTCTCGACGGGGGCCGCCTTGCGCCGGCGTCGGGGGGTCTTCGGGGCGACGTCCAGGTCACCGGAGACCGGGGCGAAGACCTCCGCCTGCGGCGACTCGACGGCGCCGGACCCGCCGGCGGACGCCTCGACGGGCGCCTCGGCCTGCTCCGGCTGGTTGAGCGGAGCGGCCCGACGCCGGGTGGCCCGCGCCCGCCGTGGCGGTGCGGCAGCCTCGGCGCTCTCCGCGCCCGCCTGCTGCGCGCCGGCGGCGCCGTCGGTGGTGGTGGTGCTCTGGTCAGCGGTGTCGCCGGCCGGCTGTGAACCGGTCCGTTCGCCGCCCTCGGGCTCGTTCTCGAGCATGGACGTTCTCCAGTTCTGGCTGCCCCGGGCGCGGGTGAGCGCTGCCACGCAGGGTCGCCGCAAAAGTGTTTCCGCCGGGCGCGCGTGGTGCGCGACCGCCGAAGTCTGCCTGCAAGAGCGCTGACCGTCGGTCAGTGCCCAACGATGGCTGCCCCGCCGCGATCCGCATCCAACGGATCCACGATCGCACCCTGCGCGGTCAGCGTGCCCTGAGCCAGCCGGGTCACCCTCGGCGAGACCGGCGGCTCCAGGTCGGCCACCACGCGGAGGCCGGAAAGGACGTCATCGGGCCGTACGGACGGGGTGACCTGCCGCACGACCAGTTCGAGTATCGCACACGGTACGGCCGGCGCCCCGGAAGGCGTCTGCGTCGGGGAGAGGACATCGATCGACATAACCGCTGCACGGGCATCGAAGGTGCGTCGCCCCTGCTTGGTCATCCGCTCGACCAGCACCTCGTCGGCAGCGGTGAAGGCGTCCACGGCGGCGCGCAGCGTCTCCGTGTCGACCTCGGGCAGCTCGATGTGCCAGTGCGACGCCTCGATGCGGTCCGCCAGGCTGCCGCCCTCGGCGATCACCACCTCCAGCACGTCCAGCCCGGGTGAGAGCGCGGCGTCGAGCGCGGCGCGCAGCGCCTCCGGCTCGACCGGCGCCTGAAGGCCGATCTCCAGGTACTCCGCCTCGCTCGCCACCCCGGTGGGCGCGGCGCTGGCGTAGGAGATCTTCGGGTGCGGGGTGAAGCCCTGGGAAAACGCGATCGGTACGGCGGCACGGCGCAGCGCACGCTCGAACGCCCGGGCGAAGTCCCGGTGCGAGGTGAACCGCAGCGGCCCGCGCTTGGCGTACCGGATGCGGGCGCGCTGAACGACCGGCGCCTGCCCACCCTCCGGCTGGTTTTTCTTACTGATCGTCTCGCTCCTCGGAACTCAGCACCGGTTGATCATGAAGTTATTGTCGGTGACACGCGGTGTTCCGGGCAACAACTTCATGATCGACGCGGGCGACGGGCGGGGCCGGGAGGGCCGGGGGTCAGGGCGTGGGGGTTTTCAGGCCCTTGATCGGCGTCAGGGGCAGGAGCTTCTTGCCGGTGGGGCCGATCTGGATCTCGGTGTCCATCGAGGGACAGACGCCGCAGTCGAAGCACGGGGTCCACCGGCAGTCGTCCTGCTCGAACTCGCTCAGCGAATCCTGCCAGTCCTGCCAGAGCCAGTCCTTGTCCAGGCCCGAGTCCAGGTGGTCCCAGGGAAGGACCTCCAGCTCGTCGCGCTGGCGGGTGGTGTACCAGTCGAGATCCACCCCGAACGCCGGCAGCGTCTCGGCCGCCGCGTCCACCCAGCGCTGGTAGGAGAAGTACTCGCTCCACCCGTCGAACCGGCCGCCGTCCTCCCACACCTTGCGGATCACCGAGCCGACCCGGCGATCACCCCGGGAGAGCAGGCCCTCGATCAGCGACGGCTCGCCGTCGTGGTAGCGGTAGCCGATGGCCCGGCCCAGCGAGCGGTCCGAGTTGATGGCCTGCTTGAGGATCTTGAGCCGGTGGTCGATGACCTCCGGGCGCTCCATGGCAGCCCACTGGAACGGGGTGTGCGGCTTGGGCACGAACCCGCCGATGGAGACCGTGCAGCGGATGTCCTTCGAGCCGGTCGCGGCCCGACCGGCCTTGATCACCTCGTGGGCCATGTCGGCGATCTCGAGGACGTCCTCGTCGGTCTCGGTGGGCAGGCCGCACATGAAGTACAGCTTCACCTGCCGCCAACCGTTGCTGTACGCGGTGACGACCGTCCGGATCAGGTCTTCCTTCGACACCATCTTGTTGATGACCTTGCGGATCCGCTCCGACCCGCCCTCCGGGGCGAAGGTCAGGCCGGTACGCCGCCCGTTGCGGGACAACTCCTGCGCGAGGTCGATGTTGAACGCGTCGACCCGGGTCGACGGCAGCGACAGCGACACGTTGGTGCCCGCGTACTGCTCGGCCAGGCCGGAGCACATGTCGCCGATCTCGGAGTGGTCGGCCGAGGAGAGCGACAGCAGGCCCACCTCGGAGAAGCCGGAGAACTCCAGGCCCTCGCGCACCATCTGCCCGACGGTGGTGATCGACCGCTCCCGCACCGGACGGGTGATCATGCCCGCCTGGCAGAACCGGCAGCCCCGGGTGCAGCCCCGGAAGATCTCCACCGCGTACCGCTCGTGCACCGTCTCGGCGAGCGGGACGAGGGGCTTCTTCGGGTACGGCCACGCGTCCAGGTCCATCGTCGTGCGCTTGTGCACCCGGAACGGCACGTCTGCCCGGTTCGGCACGACCCGCTGGATCCGCCCGTCCGGGAGGTAGTCCACGTCGTAGAAACGCGGCACGTACACGCTCTCGGTGCGGGCCAGCCGCAGCAGCAGCTCGTCGCGGCCACCCGGGGAGCCCTCGGCCTTCCACTCCCGGACGATCGCGGTGATCTCCAGGACCGCCTCCTCGCCGTCGCCGAGAACGGCGGCGTCGATGAAGTCGGCGATCGGCTCCGGGTTGAAGGCGGCGTGCCCACCGGCCACGATCACCGGGTCGGCGTCGGTGCGGTCGGCGGCCAGCATCGGGATGCCGGCCAGGTCGATCGCGGTGAGCATGTTGGTGTAGCCCAGCTCGGTGGAGAAGGAGATGCCGAAGACGTCGAAATCGCGCACCGGCCGGTGCGCGTCGACGGTGAACTGCGGCACGCCGTGCGTGCGCATCAGGTTCTCCAGGTCGGGCCAGACCGCGTACGTCCGCTCGGCGAGGGTGTCGGGCAGCTCGTTGAGCACCTCGTAGAGGATCTGCACACCCTGGTTGGGCAGGCCCACCTCGTACGCGTCGGGATACATGAGCGCCCAGCGCACCGTCGCGGCATCCCAGTCCTTGACCACCGCGCCCAGCTCACCGCCGACGTACTGGATGGGCTTGGAGACCTGAGGGAGCAGCGGCTCGAGCCGCGGCCAGACGGAATTGGTCGCGGCCGCGCGCGGCGTCGTGGACGGGGCACTCATGATGCCCAAGGGTACGCGCCCGCCCGCCGGTGACCGCGCGCACGCCACGATGCCGCCCGACCAACCACCTGTGCACGCACTCCGCCTGGATGCCCGGGCGGCGGCGGTGGCGACGCGGTACTAACCTCGGACCGGCGCGAGAGGAGATTGCCGCGATGCCGGAGCCCCAGCCGGGAGCACGGCCGGCCGACGGGCGCACCCCGGGCCCGGAGCCGGACGACGCTCCGGCGGTCGCCGACGAGTCGACCTCCCCACCCGTACCACCGGACCACCCCGCCGCCCCCGACCAGCCGGAACCCACGGCCCAGCCCACCGCACCGGACCAGCCGGAGCCGACGAGCCAGGAGCCGACGGCCCAGGAGCCCGCGGCGCAGGAAGCCGCGGCCCAGCCGGAGCCGACGAGCCAGGAGCCCACGGCCCAGCCGGAGCCGACGGCCCAGGAGCCCGCGGCCCAGCCGGCCGCGTCCGCGGACTCCCCCGCGCCGCGGTGGAGTGGGTCCGCGCCGGTCCCTCCTCAGCTGCCGCGCAGGCGTGCCTGGGGTGAGTCGGCCGAGCCGACCCCGCCGCCGCCCCTGCCCGAGCAGCCGCCCGAGCACCGCACCCCGGTCGACCCGTGGGCCGGGGTGGACACCGGCGGCTGGGACCTGCCCTCCGCCGAACTGCCCCCGCTGCCCCCGACGTTGGACTACCCGGCGCCCCCGTCGACCCGGCAGTGGTCCGGGCCGCCCGCACCGCCGGTGGGGATGCACCCGGTGTCGCCGTCACCCGCCCACCCGACGTCGCCCGCCTACCCGGCGCGACCCACCTACCCGGCGCCGCCAGCCCACCCGGCGCCGCCAGCCCGGCCCGCCCTGCCGGCGCAGCCCGGCACGGGCCGACCCACCGCGCCGGTGCGGCCGGCGCCGCCCGCCCGGGTGCCGAAGCAGCGGCGGGGTCGGCGGTCGGCCACGCCACCGCCTGTGACGCCACCACCGGGCTGGGAGGCCCCGAAGGGGTACGTGCCGGTTCCGGTCCGTCGTCGACGTCGCTGGCCGTGGCTGCTGCTGCTCACCCTGGCCTGCTGCTGCGGATGTCCCGCCTACTACGGCCTGCCGATCTCGTCCCAGTACCCGGCCCGGGCCGCGCTGCCCGGGCAGGTCGCCGATCTGAGCCTGCGTCAGGACGACGGCAGCGCCGCGGCGGCCCGACAGCTGGAGAACGAGGTACGCCAGGAGAACTGGCTGGCCGAGGACACCTTCGCCGGCGTGTACGCCACGGCGGACGGCAAGCGGGTGACGGTCTTCGGCGGGACCGGCTTCCGGCTGAACCCGGAGGCGGACGCGAACGCGGAAATCACGCGGCTCAAGGAGCGCTACGCGCTGGAGTCGCCCGAGACGGTGCAGACCGGCGTACGGGGTCGGCACGAGCGTTGCGCGATCGGCCGGCCGGCCGACGGCGACGTGGTGGTGTGCACCTCGGTCGACCACGGCAGCATCGCCACCGGAGTGTTCACCCGACTCTCCGTCGTCGACAGCGCCGACCTGCTGAAAACCTTGCGCGGCCAGATCGTTCAGCCCGAGCGGGGCTGAGCCGCGCCCCGGCCACAGGAGCGACGCCGCACCGTCGACGGCGGGGCGGGTGGCCTGGTCGACAAGATGATCCGGCGCAATCCGCACGTCTTCGCCGGCGCCGAGGCGGGCACGCTGGAGGAGATCACCGCCAACTGGG
>NZ_JBFAPG010000423.1:0-5600 GCF_040675595.1 Micromonospora sp. NPDC049580 | reverse complement strand
GTCGATCCTCACGGATCGACCGGGCGTTTTCGCGTCAGAGCTGCTGCTGGCCGCCGTCGACGAACAGCTCGCCGCCGGTCATGAAGCTGCTCTGGTCCGAGGCGAGGAAGAGCGCGGCGTTGGCGATCTCGTCCGGGTGGGCCATCCTGCCCATGGGCACGCCGGAGGCGATGCCCTTCAGCAGCCCGGGGGCCTCCTCGGGGCTGGCCGCCAGGCCCGCGAGGCCGGGGGTTTCGGTCGAGCCGGGCACCAGGGTGTTGACGCGGATCTTCCGGCCCATCAGCTCGGCGGCCCAGGTGCGGCCGAACGAGCGGATGGCGGCCTTGGAGGCGGCGTAGACGCCGAACGCCGGGATGCCGCTGACAGCCGACGTCGAGCCGGTCAGCACGACCGAGGCACCCTCGTTGAGCAGGGGCAGGGCCTTCTGCACGGTGAAGATGGTGCCGTAGACGTTGGTGTCGAAGGTGTTGGCGACGTGCTCGACCGTGATCGAGTCGAGCGGGCGGAACTCGCCGCTGCCGGCGTTGGCGAACACCACGTCCAGCCCCGCGCCGCGCTCCTCGATCGCCCGCATCACCCGGTCCAGGTCGTCGAGGTTGCCGACGTCGCTGACGATGCCTGTCGCGTTGGCGCCGATGCTGGCCACCGCCTCGTCCAGCGGGCCCTTGCGGCGACCGGTGACGAAGACGTAGGCACCTTCGGCCGCGAAGCGGCGGGCGGTGGCCAGGCCGATGCCCGTGGTGCCGCCGGTGACGAGAGCGGTCTTGCCGTCGAGCTGTCCCACGATCGATCTCCTTCGCAAATTGTGTACCGAGCGGTACGGATACGACCGTAGCAACGTCCTGACCTGCTCCGCAAATTTCTGTACCGATCGGTTGCGTTGGTGGGTAGGATGGGCGCCGGAGGTGGTGGCCGGTGCCCGTACGAGGACGTCCCCGCGGTTTCGACGTCAACGAGGCGCTGGAGCGCGCGCTTGAGGTGTTCTGGCGCCAGGGGTACGAGGGTGCCTCGATGACCGACCTCACCGCCGCCATGGGCATCAACAAGCCCAGCCTCTACGCCGCCTTCGGCAGCAAGGAGGAGTTGTTCCGCAAGGCGGTGGCCCGCTACGCCGAACAGGACATGGAGTACGCGCGGAACGCTTTCGCCCAACCCACCGCGTACGAGGTCGTCGCCACTCTGCTGCGCGAGAACGTGCTCGCCGTGACCCGGCCCGACCGGCCGGCCGGCTGCCTGTCGATCCAGGGCGGCACGGCCTGCTCCGGCGAGAACGCCGCGGTCGCCGGGTTCCTCGCCAGCAGCCGCCTGGCCGGTGAGCTGGCTCTCGCCGACCGGTTCACCCGCGCCGTCGCCGAAGGCGACCTACCCGCCGACGCCGATCCGGCCGCGCTTGCCCGCTTCGTCATGAGCGTCACCGAGGGACAGGCGATACACGCCGCCGCCGGGGTGGCGCGGGAGGATCTGCGTCAGACGGCGGAGATCGCGCTCGCCGGCTTCGCCGCCGTGTCCGGAGCGCGGCTCCCCGCGTCTGCGGACAGCCCGGCCTGAGCGCTCACGGTCGGACGAGCGCCGCCACCCCGTCGAGGAGCCGTTGCAGCCCGAACTCGAAGAGGCTGTCAACGTTGAGGTCGATTGCCGACCGGCGGGCCAGCCCTCCAATGTGGTGGAGGGCCGGCCCGCCGCCCGTCACGCAGTTGGGGCGGTGCCGTCCCGGTGGGTCAAGCGGTACGAGGCATCGACGGCATCCGTCTCCAGGATCACCGTCACCGGACCGGCGGGCAGGGTGCAGGTGATCGTCCGTTCGACGGCCGAGCTGCCGGGGCCGCAGTACCGGATGCCCTGGCTGTCGAAGACCGACATGCGGGCGTCACCGGAGCCGGCGGTACGCGTCCACGTGAAGCTCTCCCGGCTGGCGCGCTGGTCGGCCGGGACTGTGTAACAGACCGCGAAGTGGTCCGCTCCGGTGGTCACCGTTGCGCCGGCCGCGTCCCCCGGCAGGACCGGGCAGGCCGGCGGCCCGTCGGTCCGGGCGAAGCCCACGGCGTACGAGCTGGTGGGGGATCCCTCATCCGCGGTGAGCAGCACGGAGAAGGGTGCCTCGCCGGTCAGCTCACAGCTGTACTGACGCAGCGAGGAGTAGTCGCACACCTGCTCGCCGGCGGCGTTCAGCACGCTGATCTCCGGTGAGGTCGCGGCCGTCACGTCCCCGGCCAGCAGCTCGGCGACGTGGGCCCCCGCCGGACTGGGCAGCTGGAGGCAGTTGTGCTGCCCAGCGGCGTCGAACCCGCCCCGGTGCGGGGCGTCCTGCCAGCCGGTGTCGGACACCGGCGTGCAATCCGACGGCTTCCACGGCAGCAGCGCGACGGCGTAGCGGAAGTCAGTGTCGATCACCGTGCCGGTTACGCCCCCGCTGAGGACCATCGTGTACTTCCCCGCCGCGGGGACCTCGCACCAGGTGTCGGTGCAGACCTTGATCCCGGCGGAGTCGTAGACGGTGGCGTACGACCGGTAGTTCTCCCCGTCCACCGCCGTGACCCGGTACACCCCTGCGCTGGGAAGGTCCAGGGTCCGGCAGCGGATGCCGCCGAGGGCGCCGGCCGGTGCCGAGTTGTACGTGCCCGGGGTGATGGTCGGGCAACCGACCGCCTCGGAGAGTCGACGGACCTGGACCTTGTACGTGAGGTCCACGCTGTCGGCGTCCCAGTTCGCCAGGTAGGAGACGACGCGGTAGGTCCCGGTGGAGGGCAGTACGCACCCGTCCTGCTCCGACCAGTCGGTACACAGCACCGCACCCTGCTCGTCGACGATCGAGGAGGAGACGTCGTTGTACCGGTCCGGGGCCCGGTAGACCATGACCCGCTCACCGGCCTCGCCGTGGAACGGCTGGCAGTTGGTCTGCACCGCCGAGGTCTGGTGCACCGTCAGGGCCGGCTGGTCCCAGTTGAGTCCGGTGGGGGCGGCGCAACCTTCGGTCTGGTCGAGGCGGGCTGCCGCCACCCGATAGGTGACCGGCTCCCAGTTCCAGTTCTGCGCCACCAGCGTGTAGGCGCCGGCTGCCGGTACCGCGCAGGACCGCGAGGAGTCGTACTCCGTGCACACCACCTGTCCGGCGTCGTCGTACAGCCGCCAGTCGAGGTACTGGTTCGCGTACTGGTCCAAGCGGACGATCAGTCGGCCCGGAGTGGTGACCCGCAGCGACTGGCAGCCGATCCCCTGGTTCGGTGGCACGGTGCCGGTCCCGACCGCCGCGCCCGGGTCTCCGAACGCGGTCAGCGGCAGCGCCGGGCAGCCGACCGACTGCGAGATCCGGGGCATCTTGAGGGTGTAGGGGGCCTTGTTGCCATAGGTCTCCTCCAGGAACAGCCGGTACGGTCCGGCCTCCCGGAGGGTGCACTCGGTGGGGTACCGCACCGAGCAGACCGGCTGGAACTGGGCGTCCAGGATGTTGCCCTGGATGTCCTCGACGCCGCCCGGGTCGGCGAGGTGCAGGACCGTGCCGGTGGGCTGCTTGAAGGTGAAGCAGCGGGCGGCAAGGCCGACGGGCAGCGTGCCGCTGCGACCGGCGGAGGCGAAGGAGAAGAAGCTCGCGGGCAGGCTGACGCAGGTGGACGGGGTCCGCATCGACTCGGCCGACAGCGAATAGGCGCCCTTGCCGGTCCCGTAGTCGAGCGTCACCGTGACCGTGTAGGTGCCGGCAGCGCCGAGCTTGCACTCGGTGAGGTACGGACCGACGTAGCAGACGGTGGTGCCATCGCCGCCCTTGACCTGTGCGCCGACACCGTCACCGGAGACCTCGCGGAGCCGGATGAACAGGGTGTCCTGGTCAACCGTCGAGGTGATCGTCCACTTCTGCTGTGCGGCGCCGGCGATCGACGCGCAGTTCTTGACCTGGCCCAGCGGGAGATGGCCGCCGCAGGCGGCCGAGAGGCCAACGACAGTCGTCGGACCCGCGGTGGCCCGGCCGGGGGCGGGAGTCGTGGGTGCTGGCTTCGAGGGTGCGGTGACGGCGGGCGGTTGCTCGGTCGTCAGTGTCGGTCGCGGCGACGGCTGGGCCGTCGGGGCGGCGGTGGCGGGGTCGGCCAGCAGGCCCGCCCCCGTGAGGCTCAGGGCCGCCACGGCGGCCCACCTTGCGAGGTGTCTCCACCGTGGATCGGACGCGTTTGTACGCACGATGTCCCCCCGTGTTGTGTCGCGCGATCTGCGCGAGCGAGGGGATAGTTTCACGATGGTCGATCGCGGACAATCGGCTTGTCGGGTCGGACGGGGCGGGTCGTTCAGCAGGGGGCCGCGCCCTCGTCGAAGAGGCGGCGGGCCCAGTCGGCGTACCCGGCGATGGTTTTTCGGACCGTGTGCCCGTCGTGCAGGAACAGGTACGCGCGGTCGCCGCTGCGGGCGAGCAGTCCGTCGAGCCGATGCGTCCCCTGTGGAGCGGGCAGCCGCGTGACGGACGGGTAGCGGGCCCAGACCTCGTCGATCGGCGAGCCGGCGGTGATGCCCTCCGGTGTGCGCATCGGGTCACCGACCCACAGCAGCACCAGTCTGTCCTCGATGAAGACCGGGCTGACCGTGTCGTGGCCGGTGAGCACGGGCCCGCAGGCGTCCTGGTCGGTACGCAGGACGCCCCGGCGGGTCAGTTCGGCCTCGGTGTCGCCGAACTCGATGTTGCGCAGGCCGTTCAGGTCGATGATCTCGACGTTGCCGGCGGGTCGGTTCGGCGGCATCGGGCCGGGCGGTGGCGTGCCGCTGCCCGCGATCCAGGCAGCAGTCAGCAGCATGGCAATAAACGCGAATTGTCGCAATTTCAATGGAATCCCCCAGTCCCCCAACGGGACGGGGCCGCTCAGGTTGCTGCCCGTCGCCGGATTACTGGTTTTCCCACTGTTCGACCAGCTCGTCCCAGTAGTCGGCGCTGAGTCGCCGCCGCCCGTGCGCCAGCCAGCCGTCGGTGTTGCGCTCCAGATGCAACCCCACCTCGGCGAACGGGTCGATCCACGCGCCCCGCTCGACGCCGAGCTGAACCAGCGCCGCGTTGATCGGCCACTCCTCCCGCGGCGCATCGAGGACGTCGTCGAAGCTAGGACCCCAGGACAGGGCGCCGCCCAGCCACACCGCCGCCGACTGGTGACCGACGCCACCGCCGAACTCGGCCTCCACGTACGCCACCGGCCCCGACCGCGACCAGCGGGCCAGCAGGTCGGCCAGCGCCGGCGACAGCACCAGCTCGAAGGGGTGCGCGGTGCTGCGGTCGTCGGTCGCGTAATCCGGCAGCGAACCGGTCAACTCCACCACCAACTGCGGCGTGATCGGCAACAGCGCGAAATCCTGCCGCAGCTCGCCGAGGACCGCGTGATCCAGCTCGGCGGTCTGCTCGCGGAGCAGGTCCACGTCCGCGACCACCGCGCTGAGCTGGTAACCCATCGAACCCTCCGCCGTCCACAGCCTGTGGATAGAACATGTGTACGACGGTTCTCCGGGTGCCGCCGGTCCCTGGAACGGTACCGGTGCTGCCGACGATCCGAAGCGCTCAGACCCGTCCCGGCGGCACCGCGACGGCCGCGCAGATCTTGGACACTTTCCGTTCACGCGGAACGGAAAATGTC
>NZ_JBFAPG010000422.1:0-5605 GCF_040675595.1 Micromonospora sp. NPDC049580 | reverse complement strand
CAGGTCGTGCCCGGCCAGCAGCGCGGTGTGCGCGTCGTCGGCGAGCACACCGACGCCGCGTAGCCGGCGGATGTACTCGGCGGCGATCTCCGGGCGGAGCTTGCCGTTCATCAGCGCCGGGATCGCCCCGAGCCGGGCCAGTGCCAGGAAGCTCAGCACCATGTCGGCGGCGGCGGTGGCCCAGACGGCGACCGGGTCGCGGGGGCGTACCCCGCGCTCGTGCAGCCAGGCGGCGCGGGCGGCGACCCGCTCGTCGAGCTGGCCCAGCGTGAGCGGCGCCTGCGCCGGGTGCCCGTCGACGGCGGTGTCGAAGGTCAGGCCGGGCCCGTCCGGGTCGGCGCCGTGCGCCAGCACCCGGGCCAGCATGTTGCCCGCGCCCAGCTCGGTGTCGGCGGCCAACGCGCCGCGCAGTCCCGGTGTCCTCATGGTCGTGCTCCTCCCCCCAGCAGCACCGCGACCGCCTCGGTGGACGTGTCGGGCGCCTGTTCGATCAGGACCAGCAACACCTCGTCGGCGTCGCCGTCGTCGCGCAGCAGGGTCGCCTCGGCGGTGCCGTCGGCGTACGGGTCGCCGGTCGGGCTGAGGCAGACCACCGGGCCGCGCAGCCCCCAGCGGGCCGCGAGGTGCCCGGCGACGCTGTTGGGCACGGACTGGTAGAAGAACAGCGGGCCGACCCGTCCTCCGGCCTCGACCGTGGCCCGCACATGCTCCGCGCTGGCCCGGTCGCCGCTGGCGGTGACCAGCACGATCGCCGTCCGCGTCCCGGTGGGCACCGGCCCCGTCCCGTACCGTCGGCGCAGGCACCGCTCGGCAACGGCCACCACCACCGGCGCGAACCCCGAGAACACGAACCCCGGAACTCCCGGCACGTCCCCGTCCCCGTCCTCGGGCCAGCGAGCCCGGGCGAGCTCCCGCACCCCCGCCTGCCGCGATCGTGCGATTTCGGTAGTCGTTTCGCGTGCTTCCTGGGATTCGTCGGGACGGAAGGTGCACGATCGCGGGGAGGTCGGGGTGGTCACGGGGTGCCGACCAGGAGGGCGGTGTTGGCGCCACCGAAGGCGGCGTTGAGGGTCAGGGCGTGGGTCGCGGTTGTCCTGCGTGGACGGTCCGTGATGACATCCAGGGGGCACGCCTCGTCCGGGCCGCGCCAGCCGGCGTTGACGGGCAGTTCGCCGTGGCGCAGCGCCAGCGCGGTGACCACCAGTTCGAGCAGCCCGGACGCCTCCAACGCGTGCCCGTGCAGCGCCTTGGTGGAGCTGACCGGCACCTGCCCGGCGTACCCGTCGAGGGCCTGGCGCAGCGCTGCCGCCTCGGCGGCGTCGCTCTGCGCGGTGCCGGTGGCGTTGGCGTTGACGTAGCCGACGGCCTGCGGTGGCAGCCCGGCCCGGCGCAGCGCGGCGCGTACCGCGTGCGCCAGCCCGGTGCCGGACGGGTCCGGCTGGCAGGGGTGGAACGCGTCCCCGGCCCGCCCCCAACCGACCACGGTGGCCACCGGCTCACCGTCGCGTCGACGGGCCACCGCGCTGGACTCGAGCACCACTGCGGCAACCCCGTCCCCGAGCAGCAACCCACGTCGGCCGGCGCTGAACGGGCGTACCGCCCCGTCGTCGGAGAGAGCCCGGCCGGCGTCGAAGAGCGCGAACTGGTCCGGTTCGACGAGGTAGCCGGCGGCCACGACCGCCCGGTCCAGGTCGCCCCGGGCGATCAGCGTGGCGGCGTCGGCCACCGCCGTGCTCGCCGACACGCAGGCGCTGGTGTAGACGCGGGTCGGACCGGACAGTCCGCCGCCCTCGGCGAGCCGAGCCGCCAGCGCGGACGGGCCGGGCGGGCCGCCGTGCACGGCGAGCAGCAACGCGCACCCCGCCCGCCGTACGCCGGTCAGGCCGGCCGCCGCGCAGGCCGCGTCGATCGCCGCGGCCAGCTCGTCGGCGAGGGTGCCGACGTCGGGCAGGGTGGCGGCCACGGCGACCCGGCGGGCAGTGGTGTCGAAGCGGCGTACCGGGCCGAACGCCAGCTCGCCGGCCAGGACGCCGGCGAGCTGCGCGTCGGCGCCCCGACCGAGGGCGCTGACCGCGTGCACACCGGTGAGCTGGGCGACGGGTGGCTCAGCCATCTGCGGTAGCGGCCAGCGACGCCCGGAAGACCACCAGGGCGTCGTCGACGGTACGGATGCCGGCCAGGTCGTCGTCGGTGAGGTCGAGCCGACGCTCGTAGCGCTGCTCGATGAGGTGCACGAGCCAGGCGAGTTCCATCGAGCCGATCCGGTCGGGGACCTCGGCGGCGGGTTTCGCGGTGAGTTCGGCGAGCATGGTCAGCAGGTCAGCTCGCCCCAGGTCGGGCTGACCGGACATCAGGCGTTGTCGCTCGTCGCCTCGGCGACACGGTCGGCGACCATGGTGGTGAACTCGCCGACCGTCATGAGGGCCAGCTTCTCCGACTCGTCGTCGGCGAACGTCACGCCGTAGCGGTCCTCGACGCGGACGGACAGGTCGGCCAGGGCCAGCGACTCCAGGTCGACGCCGGACGGGCCGAGCGTGGTGTCGTCGTCGAGCCCCTCGACGTCGTAGTTCATGTCGGCGAGCTGCTCGACGACGAAGGCACGGACCTCGGCTCTCATGGATACCCTCTCTGCGTGGGCCAACTGACGGTGTCCGATCGGGACACCGCGTACGTGTGGGTCGGTCGGGACACCGGCGGTCGGCCGGGTCCCGCCGTGCGGTTGCTGCGGCGGGCGGGCGCGGCGCTGCTCGGCCGCGCCGAGGCGGAGGTGGTGCTGGCACACGGCCCCGCCGGCAACCCGGTCGTACGGGTCGCCGCTCTGGCGGACCCGGGGCCCGTCGAGCTGCCGGTCAGCGTCAGCCGGGCCGGTCAGGTCGTGGTGGTCGCCGCCCGTGCGGCCGGCCCGGTCGGCGTGGACGTGGAGGAGATCCGTCCGCTGCCCGCGCTCGCGCTGGCCCGCCGCTGGTTCACGCCGGCCGAGCTGGCCTGGCTGGCCACTCGACCCGAGGCCGGCCGGGCGGCGGAGTTCCTGCGGCTGTGGACCGCCAAGGAGGCGGTCGGCAAGGCGCTCGGCCTGGGGCTGCGCGCCGGCGGACTGCTCCGGGAGATGCCCCCACCGGTCGGGCCCGGGCTGCCGCTGCGGCCGGTGCCCGGCGGCGAACCCCTGCGGGTCGGTCATCCGGAACTGGGTGGCGGTCTCGTCCTGGCCGTCGCGGTACGCGCCGAGGCGGGCGTCGACGTCGACGTCGAGGTGGTGCAGCGGGCCGGTCACGACGTCGCCGACCGCAGCGCGCCGGTCGAACGGACCAGCTTGCCGGTGGTGGTGCGGGGCAACGCGTCGAGCAGACGCAGCACCCGGGGCCGCTTGTAGCCGGCCAACCGCTCGGCGAGGAGCTTGTCCAGCATCTCCTCCGACAGCGGGCCGTCCGGCTGGACGTACGCGGTGATGCCGTCGTCCCACACCACCACGGCGGCGGCCACGCCGGGCAGCTCGGCGACGGTGGCCTCAACCTCGGTGAGGTCGACCTTCATTCCGCCCACCGAGACCTGCGAGTCGAGCCGGCCGCGCACGGTGACCAGGCCGGATTCGGCGTCGACGATGCCGGCGTCGCGGGTGTGCAGCCAACCGTCGGCCCAGCGGGTCGGGTCGCTCAGCCCGACGTACGGCGACGCCGGGCAGGACACCCGCAACTCGCCGTCGGTCTCGCGGACCTCGATGCCGGGCGCCGGGGCGATCGACGGCCGGTGCGCTCCGTGCAGGTCGGTGCCGATCACCCCGACCTCGGTCATCCCGTACATGTTGCCCAGCGGCACCCCGTACCGGTCGGTGAACGCCTGGGCCACGGCGGCCGGCACGAGTTCGCCGCCGGTGGTCATCCGCCGCAACTGCGGCAGGGGCCCGGACGGCCGCGTGGAGGCGAGTAGACCGATGTGGAACGGCACACCCAGCACGGTGGCCGGTGTCGGGTCGGCGGCGATCGCGGCCAGCACGGCGTCACCGCTGAGCCGCTGTGGCGGCACCAGCTCGACCCCGGCGTGCAGGCCGTAGAGCAGGCCGCCGACGAGCCCGAGCACGTGCACCATGGAGGGCAGCAGGATGATGCGCTCGCCGGGCAGCGGTACGCCGTCGATGCGGGTGTAGCGGCCCACCTCGGCGACCAGGTCGGTGGCCGTACGGCCGATCACCTTGGACGGTCCGGTGGAGCCGGAGCTGAGCTGGATCACGGCGTGCCCGCTGACCGCCGGCCGGTCGGCGTAGCGGGTGATGCTCTCGGTGACGTCGACGAAGACCTTCAGCGCGCCGCCGGAGGTCCGCAGCGGCGCGATCACCACCTGCGGAGTGAGCCGGGCCAGCGCCCGATCCACCTCGTGGTCGGTCAGCCGGTGGTCGAGCAGGATCGCCTGTGCGCCAGTGCGCCAGGTGGCCAGCAGGTTCACCACGTACGCCAGCGACGGCGGCAGTCGTAGCGCGGCGGCGCCACCGGGGCGCAGGCCGGCAGCGATGAGCAGGTCCTGCGCGGCGGTCACCAGCCGGTGCAGGGTGACCCGGTCGATCGATTCCGGCAGGCGGAGACAAACATCGGTCGGATGGCCGGAGAACAGGATGTCGTCCACCCATCCGGGGTCTTCAGCCGTAAGGTTTCCTGTCGATTGATCCATCGCCCTCGCCGTTCAACCCGCAGCACAAATTAGGGCATAGCAACCGTTTGTGAACAACTTTCGGGGTGCTGACGGAACCCTACGACAGCCGCGCGGAGCATCGCTAGATGCAAATGGCTAGATCAAACAGAGCGCCCGGACCGATTGCCACATACCGGTGCCCACCGTCACTCGGACCGCCATCACGGCCCAACGTGCATGATCGACTCGGGTTCCGTGAAGCCGGGTTAGCGGATTCCGCGTTCTCCGGGAACCCGAGCCGATGTGGGAACGCAGTCGGTGAGTGTGGACGAGCTCGGTCAGTCGTTGGCCCCAGGTGCGGTCGACGTGTCCGCCGGCGCAGGAAGCAGTTGGCCGATGAGGATTTCCGTCAGCCATTGTTCGTACCGCTGCGGAGACCAGCCTCGGTCGCTGACGAGCAGGCGGTAGACCTCCGGGGACGTGAGCGCGTTGATGATGTCGTCGGCGTCGCGTTCGCGCAGCGTCGGCCGTAGGGCGCCGGTGCGCGCGAGGGATCGCGCGAACTGCGCGTGGCCGTGTTGCCTCTGCCGCGTCAACTCGGCGAGCAGTGCCGCGGCATCGGGATCGGTGCCAGCCGCACTGACCAGAATCCGGTGAACAGGCTCGGCCCTGGACATGATGCCGCAGGCGAGGCCGGCCAAACCTGACAGCTGGCTCCTGGGGTCGCGGTCGGCGAGAAGCGCACGGACCATGGGCCGGTCGGGCAACGCTACGGCCCGGTCGTCACCGGCTATCGAGATGTCGAGCAGTGCCTTGAGGATCCCGAGCTTGGAAGAGAACAACCGGTACACCGTCGCGGGCGGTACGTCCGACACCTTGCTGATCGTTTCGATCGTCGTTGCGGCGTAGCCGCGCTCAAGGAACAGGTCCCGCGCGGCCGCGACGGTCAGGCGCGGACCCGCCTGGCCCGCGCCGCGGTCGTCGC
>NZ_JBFAPG010000421.1:0-5618 GCF_040675595.1 Micromonospora sp. NPDC049580 | reverse complement strand
CTGACGCGGTACGGCGGGTTCCTTTTATGGCCGCAGGGTTGAAGAAAAGTGACGGCAATACGTCGGAAGCAATCGGCAGCCATAGTTATCAAGGCAGGATGTCGACGTGTCCCGGCATCGTCCGTCCGCCTCCGGCCCGACTCGTCGGCCGGGGCCGTCCTGAGCAGAGTGGGAGGGCCGGTGACCGCGGCGACACTGTTGACCCCCGCCAGCACCTCGGCGACGCCGGAGGGCCCGCCGAGCGGGCTGGTGGCCCGCGCCGACGAACGGTCCTACGTCCGGGTCCTGGTCGTGCTGGACACCACAATCCTCATCATCGCGCTGCTCGTCGGGTACGTCGGCCGGTTCGGGGACGAGGAGCCGGTCGGCTCCAAGATCCCGTACGTGCTGGTGGCGCCGGGGTTGGTCCTGGCCTGGCTGATCTCCCTCAAGGCGCTCGGTTGCTACGACGACCGGGTCGTCGGCTACGGGGCGGACGAGTACCGGCGGGTCAGCTCGGCGAGCCTGCGGTTGGCCGGCGCGATCGCGATCGCCGGCTACATCGCCGACGTCGGCGTCTCCCGTGGTTTCCTCGGCATCTCGTTCGCGGTCGGCACGGTCGGGCTGGAGGTGACCCGGTTCGTCGCGCGCAAACGCCTGCACCGGGCCCGCTCGAAGGGCACCGGCTGGTCCCGCAAGGTGCTCGTGGTCGGCGACACCGCACACGTCCTGGAGTTGGTGCACACCCTGCGCCGGGAGCCGTACGCCGGCTATCAGGTGGTCGGCGCGTGCATCCCCGACGCGCTGCTCGCGCCGGTGGCCCAGCGGCTCGGTGACGTGCCGGTGGTGGGATCGTTCCGGGGCATCCCGGAGGCCGCCACCGCGATCGGCGCGGACACGGTCGCGGTGACCGCCTCCGGTGAGCTGACGGCGGCCCGACTGCGTCGGCTCGGCTGGCAGCTGGAGGGGACCGGCGTCGACCTCGTCGTGGCGCCCGCGCTGACCGATGTGGCCGGCCCACGGATCCACACCCGTCCGGTCGCCGGGCTGCCCCTGATCCACGTCGAGGCGCCCGAGTTCCGTGGTGCGCGCAAGCTGGTCAAGGGGTTCGTCGACCGGTCGGCGTCGTCGCTGGCGTTGGCGCTGCTGCTGCCGCTGATCGCGGTCATCGCGTTGGCCATCAAACTGGACAGCCGGGGGCCGGTGCTCTTCCGGCAGGTCCGGGTGGGTCGGGGCGGCCAGGAGTTCGGCGTGTTCAAGTTCCGGACGATGGTGGTCAACGCCGACGCGCTGCTCACCGAGCTGGCGACCCGCAACGAGACCGACGGCCTGATGTTCAAGATGCGCGACGACCCTCGGGTGACCCGGGTCGGCCGGCTGCTGCGCAAGTGGTCGCTGGACGAGCTGCCGCAGCTGGTCAACGTGCTGCTGGGCCAGATGAGCCTGGTCGGGCCGCGTCCGCCGCTGCCCTCGGAGGTGGCCCGCTACGACGGTGACGTGGCCCGGCGGCTGCTGGTGAAGCCCGGCATGACCGGGCTGTGGCAGGTCAGCGGCCGATCCGACCTGAGTTGGGAGGACGGCATCCGACTCGATCTCTACTACGTGGAGAACTGGTCGCTCGCCGCCGACCTCACCATCCTCTGGAAGACCGCCGGCGCGGTGCTGAACAGCCGCGGCGCGTACTGACCGCCGCCGCTCACGCCTGCGGGCCGGTCCAGTCCAGGCAGACCACCACGGCATCGTCGACGAGGTCGCCGGCCACGAACGCGCGCAGGTCACCGATCAGCGACCGCACGGCGTCCAGTGGCTCCATCGGGCCCGTCCGGCGCAGGAACCGGTCCAGTGCCGTCTCGCCGTAGCGCACGTTCTTCCCGGTGGCCTCCACCACGCCGTCGCTGACCACGAAGAGCCGGTCGCCGCGTTCCAGCGTGAACGTCTGCTCGTGGTAGTCGGTCGCCTCGAACATGCCGAGCGGGAACTGCGCCTCCAGCGGTTGCTCGGTGACCTCTCCGCCCCGCAGCAGGACGAGGCGTGGCGAGCCGGCGTCCACCACGCTCATCGTCCCGGAGCGCAGGTCCAGCTCCATCAACAGCACGGAGAGGTGCCGCTTGCCCCGGTACTCGTCGTAGATGGCCTGGTCGGCGAGGGCGGCCTGATCACCCAGACTGAGGCCGGCCCGGCGGGCGTTGCGCAGCGCGTGGGTGGCCAGCGACGTGAGCAGGGACGCCGCGACACCCTCACCGGTCCCGTTGACCGTGGAGAGCCAGAGACGCTGCCCGTCGTCGGCCCAGTCGAAGCTGTCGCCCCGCACGGCGTACGCCGGCTCCAGCTGCCCGGCCAGGCTGAACGAGGGTCGGATCCGGCTGCGGCCGGGCAGCAGGTCCCACTGCATCTCGGCGGCCAGGGTGAGCCGCTGGCTGCGCCGCGCGACGCGGTAGACGTCGGTGCCGGCGGAGACGGCCGCCAGCTCGTGCGCGAGCGCGGTGGCGACGTCGGCCAGCTCGCCGAGCACTGCCGGGTCGTCGGCCACCGGCGCGAGACGCAGGACGCCCCGCCGTTCGCCGCGCATGCTGACCGGCACCCAGGCGGTGCCGTCGACCAGCAGGGGCACCTGGTGGTCGAAGGCCCGCCAGGCGGGGTGTCCGGCGTCCCGGATGGAGTCACCCTCGGTGAGTGGCAACAGCTCCGAGAGGCGGTAGTCGACCTGGTACAGCTCCGCTTCGGTGATCCCGTACGCCTCTTTGAAGATCTTCCCGATGCTGCCCACGAGAAGGTCGGCGGGTGTCTCGTTCAGGGTACGACGTGCCCGATTGACCGGTTTACTCATCAGGCCTCCTTGATCAAAGCTCGACTACCAGTGGCTTCGGAGTAGTCTCGGGCCACCATGGCCGAAGAACACGGTCCACCGGACCCTGCGACGAGTATGGCTGCCGCGTTGGACGCGGCGGCGGGAGCCCTGCTGGGCGTATGGGATTCCGCCCGCGAGGCGACCGCCAGCCGGGTCTCCGGAGCCCAACTACGGGCTGTGATGGTGGTCGAGCAGCACGACGGGATCAACCTACGCCGGCTCGCCACCCGCCTGGACATGTTGCTCAGTACCGCCAGCCGACTCTGCGACCGGTTGGTCGCGGCCGGCATGCTGGAGCGCGAGCCGGGTCGCTTCGACCGGCGGGAGATCTCCCTGCACCTCACCCCGGAGGCCCGTCGACTCCTCGCGGAGCTGCGCGCCGACCGGCAGAAGCGAATTGCCACAGTGCTGGCGGCGATGACTCCGGCGGGCCGTACCGCCCTGGTGAGCGGGATGCGGGAGTTCGACGAGGCCGCCCGCCGGCAGCAGGCGCGAAGCGGCTCGGCGCCGGATGACGGGGACCGGCCGCCTGGGCGAGACGACTGGCCGGACGACGCGGACCCGCGGGATCCGGACCGGCCCACCGGGCCGGCGGGGGACTCGTCGGAGCGCCCGGAGCGGTCGACCCGAACGGTGTGGCAGACCGGCCCCGAGCGGGCGGTGGGCACGCCGCGCGAATGGCCCACCGGTGAGCCGCCGGTGGCCCGGACCGCCTGACTCAGGCCGGCGCCGACGCGCACACCGCCAGCACGGCGATGTCGTCGTGAGCCTGCCCGCCCAGCCACTCGTCCACCACCTGGAGCAGCCTGTCGACCAGCGCGGCCGGAGGCAGCCCGGCCGCTGCGGCCAGTGCGGCGCGCAGCCGGTGCGCGCCGAACTTCTCGGCGTGGACCGGGCCGCCGTTCGCCTCGGTCACCCCGTCGGTGTACGCGAGGAGCAGGTCGCCCGGGTCGAGGTGCACCTGCGCCTCGGCGAACCGGGCGTCGGCCAGTGCGCCGACCGGCATCCCGCCGACCGGAACCGGGACGACCGAACCGGCGGCGGTGACCAGCAGCGGCGCGGGGTGCCCGCCGCCGGCGATCCGGATGTCCACCCCCGCCGCCCCGCGCTCCAGTGATCCGAGCAGCAGGGTGGTGAGCTGGCTGCGCCGTGCGGCGTCGGGCGCGTCGAACAGGGTGCGGTTGAGCAGGTGGATCAGCTCCAGCGGTCGCTGCCGCCGGGCACGGTCGGCAGCTCCGGCGGGAGCAGGCTGGTCTGCAACACCCGGGCCAGGTGGGCCTGCTCGCCGTACAGCTCGGCGGCGGCCAGCGCCGCGCCGGCCCGCGCGGCGAACTCGCGGGCCAGCTCGACGTCGCGTGGGTCGAAGCCGGCCCGGCCGGCACGGCGGACCAACAGCAGTGCACCGGCTGACCCCCCGGGACCGGGCATCGGGCTGACCAGCAGCGCGCCCGGCCGGCCGAACCCGGGTGGGAGCACGGCGCTCAGGTCCGCGGCCTCGGCGTCCCGCCAGGGGCTCGGCTCGGTGGGTACGCCGTCGACCGCCCCGCAGGTGCCGGCCGTGGTGCTCGGCGTCGAAGCTCTCGGTGCCGTCCCGCAGGGCCCGGGCCAGTGCCGCCACCGGGCACTCGGACAGCTCGACACCCGCGACGATCTCCGGGAGCAGCTGGGCTGCCCGGGCGTTGACGAGGGTGACCCGGCCGGTCTCGTCGGTCGTCAGCACGGCCTCGGCGAGCCCGTCGAGCAGCTCGCGGGCCAGTGGCGAGTCGGCCGGCAGCGCACCGCCGCCGCGTTGGCGGGTCGGTGGTCGCGACGCCTGCCAGTCGCCGCCGACCGGACCGGCGATGCCGCCCCGTCGGGTCGTGGTCACCGCCCGACGCTGCCGGGCGTCCGACGACCTCTACGCATGCTGCTCCTGGGCTCCTCGCCCGCCGATAGTTGCTCGACGGCAAGCGTACCGAGCCGCACCGACGCACGCCCAGAGCGCGTCAGCCGGAGCGGTTCAGCCAGCCTGCGGGGCGGGCGACGATCCGCCGTACCACCGAGCCGGCCGCGCCCACGGCGGCGGCCTCCGGACCGAGGGTCGAGGGCCGGACCGTGACCGGTGACCAGGCGGCGGTGAGCACCCGGGCCGCGATCTCGGCGAGCACCGGCGGGCACAGCCAGGGCGCCAGCGGGGCGTACCCGCCGCCGAGCACCACGGTGTCCAGGTCCAGCAGGTTGACCACGCCGGCCACCGCCACTCCGAGTGCCGTACCGGCGTCGTGCAGCGCCCGCAGCGCGTCCGGGTCACCGGCCTCGGCCAACTCGGCCAGCCGCGCCGTCGCGGTGTCCGCGGGAAGCTCCGCCCGTACCAGGCCGGCGCCGGCCACGATCGCCTCCTGACCGGCGTACTGCTCCAGGCAACCCTGCCCTCCGCAGCGGCACGGACGGCCCTCGGGGTGGACCGGGAGGTGGCCGATCTCGCCGCTCCAGCCGCGTACGCCGCGAAACAGCGCGCCGTCCAGGACGATCCCCGCGCCGATGCCGACCTCGCCGGAGATGTGCAGGAAGCTCGCCGGGCCGGGCGGCCGGGAGTGCAGCTCGCCGAGCGCCGCGAGGTTGGCCTCGTTGTCCACCACCAGGGCCGGGATGCCCGGCACCTGTTCGGTCAGGGGCGGGTGCCCGCTGAGCAGTTCGGGGACCGCGACGTCCCGCCAGCCAAGGTTCGGCGCGAGCCGGACCAGGCCGGCGTCGTCCACCAGGCCGGCGTCGTCCACCTGGCCGGAGCCGCGCTCGCCGTACCCGGCCTGGT
>NZ_JBFAPG010000420.1:0-5636 GCF_040675595.1 Micromonospora sp. NPDC049580 | reverse complement strand
CCCTCGGCGGCGAGGACCTTGCCGCCGCCGACCGGGATGTCGGCGGTGGTGGCCAGCGACTGGGCGTTCTGCCGATCCCCGCCGCCCGCGTCCCCGGTGCTGGGCACCGCCGGGCCGCCGCTGGTGGGGGCACCGCTGCCACTGCCGTCGTCGTCACTGCCGCAGGCCGCCAGGACGACGGCCGCGCCGACGGCCCCGACGCCGGTGAGCAGGGTACGACGGGTCTGCGTACCCGGTCCGGTCAGCGCCTGATCGTCGCTCATGCCTCGCCTCTCTCTCGCCCAGTGCGCCGGTCCAAAAGCCGGCCACACTTCTCTCCACGGGCAACTGTGCCGGATAGTTCACCCCGGCATCGGTGCGACACCCCGCAAAAGGGTCGGGGCGGGTCGTCATCCGACCCGCCCCGAAAGAGTTGCGTCGCGGTCAGCGCGCGCCGGCCGGCACCTTGCGGCTGGCCCGCGTCTTGGTGGCGCCGTTGGCCTTGGCGGCGCGGGTGGTCGCCGCCGCCGCGCCCTTGGCCTCGCCGTCGAGCTTGAGCACCTGACGCAGGAACTGGCCGGTGTGGCTCTCGGGCACCTCGGCGACCTCCTCCGGGGTGCCGGTCGCGAGCACCATGCCGCCCCGGTGGCCGCCCTCCGGACCCATGTCGATCAGCCAGTCGGCCGTCTTGATCACATCGAGGTTGTGCTCAATGGTGATCACCGTGTTGCCCTTGTCGACCAGGCCCTCCAGGACCATCAGCAGCTTGCGGATGTCCTCGAAGTGCAGACCGGTGGTCGGCTCGTCGAGCACGTAGACCGTCCGCCCGGTGGAGCGCTTCTGCAGCTCGGAGGCCAGCTTGACCCGCTGCGCCTCGCCGCCGGAGAGGGTCGGCGCGGGCTGCCCGAGGCGGACGTACCCCAGGCCGACGTCGACGAGCGTCTTGAGGTGCCGGTGGATGGCCGGGATCGCGGAGAAGAACTCCGCGGCCTCCTCGATCGGCATCTCCAGCACGTCCGAGACGGTCTTGCCCTTGTAGTGCACCTCCAGGGTCTCCCGGTTGTACCGGGCGCCCTTGCAGACCTCGCAGGGGACGTACACGTCGGGCAGGAAGTTCATCTCGATCTTGATGGTGCCGTCGCCGGAGCACGCCTCACAGCGACCGCCCTTGACGTTGAACGAGAACCGGCCCGGCCCGTACCCCCGGACCTTGGCCTCGGTGGTCTCGGCGAAGAGCTTGCGGACGTGGTCCCAGACCCCCGTGTAGGTGGCCGGGTTGGAGCGCGGGGTACGGCCGATCGGCGACTGGTCCACACCGACGACCTTGTCCACGTGCTCCAGACCGGAGACCCGGGTGTGCCGGCCGGGCACCAGCCGAGCGCCGTTGATCTGGTTGGCCAGCACGGCGTACAGGATGTCGTTGACCAGCGTCGACTTGCCCGAGCCGCTGACCCCGGTGACCGCGATGAGCTGGCCCAGCGGGAACGAGACGGTCAGGTTGCGCAGGTTGTGCTCGCGCGCGCCGTGCACCACCAGCTCGCGGGCCGGATCCTGCGGGCGGCGGCCCGTCGGTGTCGGGATCGACCGGCGCCCCGACAGGTACGCCCCGGTGATCGACTCCTTGTTCTTCAGCAGGGCCGGCACCGAGCCGCTGTGCACGATCTTGCCGCCGTGCTCGCCAGCGCCGGGCCCGATGTCGACGATCCAGTCGGCGACGCGGATGGTGTCCTCGTCGTGCTCCACCACGATCAGCGTGTTGCCCAGACCGCGCAGCCGGATCAGGGTCTCGATCAGCCGATGGTTGTCGCGCTGGTGCAGACCGATCGACGGCTCGTCGAGCACGTAGAGCACGCCGACCAGGCCGGAGCCGATCTGGGTGGCCAGCCGGATGCGCTGCGCCTCGCCGCCGGACAGCGTGCCGGCCGGCCGGTCCAGCGAGAGGTAGTCCAGGCCGACGTCGAGCAGGAACCGCAGCCGGGCGTTGATCTCCTTGAGGACGCGCTCGGCGATCATCTTCTGCCGGTCGGTCAGCTCGATGCCGGCGAGCAGGTCGGCGCACTCCCCCACCGACAGGTTGCAGACCTCGGCGATGCTCTTGCCGGCGAGGGTGACCGCGAGCACCTCGGGCTTGAGCCGGGCGCCGCCGCACGCCGCGCACGGCACGTCGCGCATGTAGCCCTCGTACTTGTCGCGGGACCACTCGGACTCGGTGTCGGAGTGCCGGCGCTCGATCCACTGCACCACGCCCTCGAACCCGGTGTAGTAGGAGCGCTCGCGACCGTACTTGTTGCGGTAGCGCACGTGCACCTGGTCGTCGGAGCCGTGCAGGATCGTCTTCTGCGCCCGCGCCGGCAGCGCCCGCCACGGCGTGTCGACGTCGAAGTGCTGGGCCTCGCCGAGCGCCTCCAGCAGGCGCAGGAAGTATTCCAGGTTGTGCCCGGTGGACCAGGGCTGGATGGCGCCCTCGCGCAGGCTGCGCTCCGGGTCGGGGACCAGCAGCTCCGGGTCGACCTCCTTCTTGGTGCCCAGGCCGGTGCACTCCGGGCAGGCGCCGTACGGCGCGTTGAAGGAGAAGACCCGGGGCTCGAGATCCTCGATGGCCAGCGGGTGGTCGTTGGGGCAGGCCAGGTGCTCGGAGTAGCGGCGCTCCCGGTCCGGGTCGTCCTCCGGCAGGTCGACGAAGTCGAGCAGGACCAGCCCGCTGGACAGGCCCAGCGCGGCCTCGACCGAGTCGGTCAGCCGCTGCTTGGCGCTCGGCTTGACGGTGAGCCGGTCGATCACCACCTCGATGGTGTGCTTCTCCTGCTTCTTGAGCTTCGGCGGCTCGGTCAGCGGGTGCACCACGCCGTCGACGCGGGCCCGGGCGTAGCCCTTGGCCTGCAGCTCGGCGAAGAGGTCGACGTACTCGCCCTTGCGGCCGCGGATCACCGGCGCGAGCACCATGAACTTGGTGCCCTCGGCCATCGCGAGGACCCGGTCGACGATCTGCTGCGGGCTCTGCCGGGAGATCCGCTCGCCGCAGACCGGGCAGTGCGGCTCACCGATGCGGGCGAAGAGCAGCCGCAGGTAGTCGTACACCTCGGTGATGGTGCCGACGGTCGAGCGCGGGTTGCGCGAGGTGGACTTCTGGTCGATCGAGACGGCCGGGCTCAGCCCCTCGATGAAGTCGACGTCGGGCTTGTCCATCTGCCCGAGGAACTGCCGGGCGTACGAGGAGAGCGACTCGACGTAGCGACGCTGCCCCTCGGCGAAGATCGTGTCGAAGGCCAGGCTCGACTTGCCCGACCCGGACAGCCCGGTGAACACGATGAGAGCGTCCCGGGGCAGGTCGAGACTGACGTCACGCAGGTTGTGCTCGCGCGCGCCACGGATGATCAGTCGGTCGGCCACAGTGCGTGTACTCCCGGGAGAAGACGAAGCGAAGGATCTGTCCCGCTCTGGGGGATTTCGAGCGGTCGTGCGGGCGCGGAAAACACGCCTCGGCAACTCTAGCCCCGAGGTGTGACAGTTTTCCCCGCCCGCACATTCCCCCAGCTCAGCCCGGTCGGCCGCGCCACGCACGACCGCCCGTCAGTAACCTCCGGGCGCCGGCGGCCGGGCCGCCCGACGCCGCGCCGATCGCCACCCGCCGCGCCGCTCGGCGGCCAGCCGCGCCTCGCGCCGCCGGCTCTCGTGGGTGACCTCCGACTGCAGACGCCGCCAGCTCTCCCACCGACGGGTGGACAGCTCACCGGTCCGCAACGCGTCGCGGACCGCGCAGGCCGGTTCGCCGTCGTGCCGACAGTCGGCGTACCGACAGCTTTCGGCCAGCCCGGCGATGTCGGCGAACGCCCGGTCCAGCCCGGCCACGCCGTCGAGCAGGCCGACCGCCCGTACGCCGGGTGTGTCGATGACGGCGCCGCCGTTCGGGATCGGCACCAGGGCCCGCCACGTGGTGGTGTGCCGGCCCTTGCCGTCGACCCGACGGATCGCCTGGGTCGGCATCATCACCGCGCCGGCGAGCGCGTTGACCAGGCTCGACTTGCCGGCGCCGGACGGCCCGAGCAGCCCCAGCGTGCGACCCGGCGCGACCTCGGCGCGCAGCGGGTCCAGCCCCGTGCCGCGCTCGGCGCTGACCGACAGCACCGGCACACCGGGGGCGATCACGGCGAGCTGGCGGGCCAGCGCGGCCGGGTCGGCCGCGAGGTCGGCCTTCGTCAGCACCACGAGCGGCCGGGCCCCGGACTCGTGGACCAGGGAGAGCAGCCGCTCGATGCGGCCGACATCCGGCTCCGGGTGCACCGGCTCCACCACGGCGGCGGCGTCGAGGTTGGCGGCCAGCACCTGGCCGCTGGCGTCCTTGCCGGCGGTACGGCGGATCAGCGCGGCCCGCCGGGGCAGCACGGCCGCCACGGTGATCCGGCGGTCCGGCCAGTGCGTGAGCAGCACCCAGTCCCCCGCGCAGGGCAGTGCCGAGGGGTCCTGGACGGCGGCGGCCAGCACGGACGGGCCGAGGCTGGCCCGGACCGGGCCGCCGGCGGTGAGCACCGTGCAGACCCCCCGGTCCACCCGGGCCACCCGGCCGGGGTGGTGCTCGCCGCGTCGGGCGGCGTACGCCGCCCGGTCGGCGTCCCAGCCGAGGGCGGTCAGATCGATCGTCATGGCATCCTCATCGGTGTCGAGCTGGTGATGGCGGAACACGCGTGCCACGTCCGGCATGAACACCACCTCCGTCCGACGTCCCGGTGCCGCTTGTGAGGCCGACGGTAGGGCGCGGGGCGACGCGCCGAAAGCGATTTCCGCGACGACGGCGCGGCGCGGGCCCGCTAGGGTCGACGCGTGACCACGGGTCCGCTGCCGCTCGGGGGCGCGGCGGACGACACCACCGGCCGCCACGTTCGCCGTCGACCCCGACGGTCCCCCTGCCTACTCCACCGGAACGGATATGGACACGTCATGACCTACAGCGGAGATGTCACCCACGGCGGCCCGCCGGCGGTACGGGAGTTGGACGGGCTCACCATCAGCAAGCTGTCGGTGGGCCCGATGGACAACAACGCCTACCTGCTGCGCTGCACCGGCACCGGCGACCAGGTGTTGATCGACGCCGCCAACGAGGCGCCCCGGCTGCTGGAGCTGATCGGCGACGGTGGTCTGACCGCCGTGGTGACCACCCACCAGCACATGGACCACTGGGTGGCGCTGGAGGAGGTGGTCGCCAAGACCGGCGCGCGGGCGCTCGTGCACGCCGACGACGCGGCCGGGCTGCCGATCGAGGCGGAGCAGCTGGCCGATGGCGACACCGTGGCGGTCGGCGACTGCGCGCTGGAGGTCATCCACATCAAGGGCCACACGCCGGGTTCGATCGCGCTGCTCTACCGCGACCCGAGCGGCACCGGCCACCTGTTCACCGGCGACAGCCTCTTTCCCGGCGGCGTTGGCAACACGGATCAGGACCCGCAGCGCTTCGCCGCGCTGATCGACGACGTCGAGCACAAGCTGTTCGACCAACTGCCGGACGACACCTGGTTCTACCCCGGCCACGGCAAGGACAGCACCCTGGGAGCAGAACGCCCATCCCTCCCCCAGTGGCGAGCCCGAGGCTGGTAACCCCCCAACACCACCCCCAAGCCCCGAGCCCGAGCCCGAGCCCGAGCCCTGAGGCCCCGAGCCCCGAG
>NZ_JBFAPG010000419.1:0-5644 GCF_040675595.1 Micromonospora sp. NPDC049580 | reverse complement strand
CCCCAAAATACAACCCCCCCCCCCCCCCACCGGTCAGGATCGGCCATGGGTCTTGATTGCCTGATCAGCGGCTCCGTATCGGGTAGTCCAGCACCTCGTCAACCGCACGCCGTGGCGTCGGCCGGCCCGGCTGGCCGTACCCGATGCGCAGCACCATCTGCGGCGCGCCGAACCGCCCCAGCGACACCCGCAGCTGCTCCCGGGCCGTGGGCACCTCGATCGGCTGGGACAGCATCGACACGCTCAATCCCGAGTCGGTGGCGGTGAGCAGCACCCGTTGCAGGGCCTGACCGGCGACCACCTGGTCGATGGCGGTGTTGCCGACCGAGCCGAGCACCCCCACCAGCGGCTCGGGTTCGAAGTCCCGTCCCGGCGCCCGGTCGCGCCCGCCGAAGCCGCGCGTCGGCAGCACGTCCTGCGGCTCGTGCTGCGGGCCGCCGGCCGAGGCGGGTACGCCGTCCGGCGCGGGCTCCCGGCGCAGCCACCGCTCGCGTTCCGCCCGGTAGGCCGGGTCGCGCTCCAGCACCCGGTGCGCGCTGCGGGCGATCTCCCCGAATGCCGTCACCGCGCTCACCCCGATCAGCAACTCCAGCCAGCACCCCTCGGCGCGGGCCGCCTCACCGAGGCGCCACCGCGCGTCGGACGGCACCGGGTCCGGCCAGAACGGCAGCCGGTTGCTGAACCGGCGGGGGATGGCCGCGTGCAGGCTCTGCTCGGCGGGGGTGGGCCGGCGCGGGATGTCCGGCACCAGCCGGGCCAGCAGGTCCGGCTCGGCCGGGTCGGGGCGCAGCCGTACCCGGGCCGGGACGCCGGCCACGGCCAGCGCGACCCGCAGGTTGAACAGGGCTGCACCGCAGGCGATCCGTACGCCCCAACCGCTCGGGTCGGTCGCCGGCAGCCGCCGGGCCGGGTCGGCCAGCACCTCGATCCCACCGTCGCGTAGCCGTAACCGCCACGGCTGCGTGTTGTGCAGCGACGGCGCGCGGACCGCGTCCGCGGCGGCGGCTCGCAGTTGGGCTGTGGTGTAGCCGATGTGCATGGCGGTGCTCCCTTCCGGTGGGCCGGTCGTCGAGTCGCGGCGGCCGGCGCACCCCCACGGTCCGCCCGCCGGGTGGGCGCCGAGCAGGGCCGGACGTCCCGATCCACCGGGCCCGACCGCCCCACCGACAGTCGGTCCCTCCGGTCGGGACCTTCGGCCCGTGCGCCTGCCGAGCGGCGCGGGTAGAAACGAGGGATGATCCGCGTCTTCCTCCTCGACGACCACGAGGTCGTCCGCCGTGGCCTGGCCGACCTGCTGCAGAGCAGCGGTGACATCGAGGTGGTCGGCGAGTCCGGCTCCGCGCAGGAGGCGTCCCGCCGCATCCCGGCGCTGCGGCCCGACGTCGCGATCCTCGACGCCCGGCTGCCCGACGGCAACGGCATCGACGTGTGCCGCGACATCCGGGCCGTCGACTCGTCCATCAAGGGCCTGATCCTCACCTCGTACGAGGACGACGAGGCGCTGTTCGCCGCGATCATGGCGGGGGCCGCCGGGTACGTGCTCAAGCAGATCCGCGGCACCGACCTGGTCGACGCGGTGCGTCGGGTGGCAGCCGGGCAGTCCCTGCTCGACCCGGCGATCACCACCCGGGTGCTGGAACGCATCCGCAACGGCGTCGAGCAGCCGCGCGAGTTGAAGTCGCTCACCGAGCAGGAGCGGCGGATCCTGGAGTACGTGGCCGAGGGGCTGACCAACCGGGAGATCGCGGGAAAGATGTTCCTCGCCGAGAAGACGGTGAAGAACTACGTCTCCAGCGTGCTGGCCAAGCTGGGCCTGGAGCGCCGCACCCAGGCCGCCGTCCTGGCCACCCGTCTGTTGGGCAAAACGCCCTGAGCCGACCCGCGCCGGTCAGTCGCGCAGGGGCACCGACCAGCACAGCTCGGTGCCGTGCGCCTCGACCGGGCGGATCGTGAAGGTGCCGCCGAGGCGGTCGGCGCGTTCCCGCAGGTTGATGAGGCCACCTCGGGCGGCGGCCGGGTCGCAGCCCACCCCGTTGTCGGTGACCGTCACGCTGACCTGCCCGCCGTCGACGCGTACGGCCACGTCGACGCGGGTGGCCTGCGCGTGGCGGACCGTGTTGGACAGCGCCTCGCGCAGCACGGCGGTGAGATCCGGGCGGAGGGCGTCCGGTACGGCGCTGTCCACCGGGCCGGTCACCTCCAGGTGCGGCTTGAAGCCCAGCGACTCGGCGGCCAACTCGATGGCCTCGCGGATCTCGGTGCGCAGCGCGGCGGTCATCGGCGTCCGCAGCTCGAAGATGGTGCGCCGGATGTCGCGGATGGTGGCGTCGAGGTCGTCGACGGCCGCGTTGATCCGCTTGGCCACCTCGGGGCGGGCCATCATCGGCGCGGCGCTCTGCAACTGCAGGCCGGTGGCGAAGAGCCGCTGGATCACCACGTCGTGCAGGTCGCGGGCGATCCGTTCGCGGTCCTCCAGGACCACCAGCAGCTCCCGTTCCTCCTGGCCGCGGGCCCGTTCCATGGCCAGCGCCGCCTGACCGGCGAAGCTGCCCAGCAGCGCCACGTCCTCGGCACTGGCACCGCCGCCGCGCTCCGGCCGGTGCGCCACGATCAGCACGCCGTGCAGCGTGTCGGCGGTGGCCAGCGGTGAGACGATCGCGGGCCCGGTGTGCAGCAGCGCCGGCCACGGCGCGGCGTGTGCCAGGTCGTCCACCTGGTCGTGCCGACCCTCGGCCACGGCCGCCCCGAAGCTGGTGTCGGCGGCCGGCAGGACCGCGCCGACCAGCGCCCGGGCCCGCTCGTCGACGCCGTTGACGACCTCCACGGTGAACTGGGCGGTCTCGCTGTCGTGGAGCAGCACCAGCGCCAGCTCCGCCTCGGCGACCTCCCGGGCCCGGCGGGCGACCAGCGTCAACGCGTCGGTGCGGCGCACCTCGCCGAGCAGCACCGTGGTGATCTCGGCGGTCGCGGCGAGCCAGCGTTCCCGCCGGTGGGCCAGGGCGTACAGGCGGGCATTCTCGATGGCCACGCCGGCGGCGGCCGCGAGCGCGACGACGATCTCCTCGTCGTCCTCGGTGAACTGCGCGCCGCCCTGCTTCTCGGCCAGGTAGAGGTTGCCGAACACCTGCTCCCGGATGAGCACCGGCACGCCCAGGAAGCTGTGCATGGGCGGGTGGTTGGTGGGGAAGCCGTAGGAGCGTGGGTGCTGGGTGATGTCCGGCATGCGCAGCGGGCGGGAATCGTCGATGAGCAGGCCGAGCACGCCCCGCCCGTGCGGCAGGTCGCCGATCTGCGCGTGCTGCTCGGGCGTGATGCCGTGCACGATGAAGTCGTGCAGCAGCCGGTCCGGGCCGACCACGCCCAGCGCGCCGTACCGGGCGCCGACCAGCTCGCAGGCCGCCTGCACGATGCGTCGCAGGGTGGTGCGCAGATCCAGGTTGGTGCCGATGCCGACGACCGCGTCGAGCAGCGCCCGTAGCCGCTCCCGGCTGGTCATCACCTCGCCGACGCGGTCCAGCATCTCCTGCAACAGCTCGTCGAGGCGGACCCGGGACAGTGGGCTCAGCCCGAGCGACGGCGTCACCGGGGATTCCGGGCGGGGCTGCGGAACGCTGCTGGTCACCGCGCGATCGTAGCGTCGGCGTACACAGTCGATCGCCCGTCAGGCCCGTTCGCCGCGCACCGCGGAGGTGTCCACCACCTGCTCGCTGGCCAGCCGCGGGGTGTGCGGCGGGCCCGCGTGTGCCGGGTCCGCGATGCCCAGACGCAGCACGAGGTACGGGAAGCCGATGCCGGCGAGCACCTGACGCAGGGTCTGTCGGGTGCCCGGGACCTCGACCACTGCGCTCAGCGGCACCACCGACACGCCGAGCCGGGTGGCGGTCAGCCAGGCGGCGGAGAGCGCTTCACCCGCGCGCAGCCAGCTGTCCCGCTCGTCCTCGTCGCCGTGCAGCAGCGCGTACACCGCCGCCCGGTCGTGGCCGGGGCCGACCGGCAGGCTGCCGGGGCGGCCGAAGTCACGGCCGGGCACGGTGGTCTGTGGCGGCTGCTCGGGGAGCACCTCGGGGGGCAGACCGGTGCCGCTGTCGGCGCGGCTCGTCCAGTACGCCAGCTCGGCGCGCAGCTCCGGGTCCTCGGCCTCGACCGTGTCGGCGTGCCCGGCCGTGGCGGCCAGTTCCAGCACCTGGTCGCGGTCCAGGATCTGTAGGCGGCCGCCCTCTGCGGTGACCGCCTGGGCGATCTCCCCGATCGCGGCGGTCGGCACCGGCTCGTCGCTGACCGGCCGCCGGTCGGTGTGCCGCACCGACATGCACTGCACCATCCGCATGGCGTCCGGGTCGCCCGCGGTCCGGCTCAGGTCGGTCAGCCGGGCCAGCAGGTCGGTGTCGCCCGGGTCGGGCAGGCGCTGCACCACCGCGCGCCAGCCTTCGGCGGCGAGCGCCAGCCGGGCGTGGTGCAGGGCCGCGCCGCAGCTGAGCGTGAGCAGCCGCCCCTCCGGGTCGCTGGCCGCGAGCTGCCGGTCGGTGACCGTACGCAGCTCCAGCGCGTCGGGGAGCACCCGCCACCGCCACGGCTGCGTGTTGTGCACCGAGGGGGCCTGGCCGGCGGTGGTGGCGGCCTCCGTCAGCGCGGTCGTCAGCTGACTGTCCTGACTCATCGTCACGACCTTTCCGTCTTAGCCATCGTGCCTCACCTGGCGCTGTCGCGCGGTGTGTTGCCGCTCCATCGTGGGGCAATCCCGGACGCCGGGCAGGGGCCGCAGGTCCCGAATCGGCGGGTCGTTGCGCCCACCTGGTGCCTCGACCGGCGGCCGGCTCGGGTGCCGGCGAATGCGCCGAGCCACCGGGACGCGCTGCTGTCGCGCCACCCGCCGACGCGGGCAGTCGAGCGGGCGCGGCCTCAGCGTTCCCGGACGACCGCGACCGGGCAGCCGGCGTGCTGGATCAGCTGCTGGCTGACCGAGCCGAGCAGCATCCCGGCCAGCCCACCCCGGCCTCGACTGCCGACCACCACCAACTGCGCGGACCGGCTCGACTCGATGAGCGTCCCCGCCGGGCTGCCCGCGACGAGGTCGAGCGTGATGTCCAGCTCGGGGAACGTCCGCCGCCACGGCTCCAGCGCCTCCTCGACGGCGGCCTGCTCGTCGGGCGTCCCGGCCGCCGCCTCGGGGCCGGGGGTCCAGGCGTGCAGCACGCGCAGCGGCACCCGGCGTTGGGCGGCCCGCTCGACCGCGAACCCGAGCGCCACCAGCGACGGCTCCGAACCGTCCACACCGACCGCCACCGGGGCTTCCGGTCCGCTGGCGGTCCCGTCGCGGACCACCACGACCGGGCAGTGCGCGTGCGCGGCGACCGCCACCGCCGTCGACCCGGCCAGCAGCCCGCCGAACCCTCCGTGGCCGCGGCTGCCGAGTACCAGCAGCCCCGCGTCGGCGGAGCGCTCCTGCAACACCAGGGCCGGCGGCCCGTCGTACACCTCGCCGGTGACCGTCAGGCCGGGGTGCGCGGCGGCGGCGTCCGCCGCGGCCTTGCGAACCAGGTCGTCCGCCTGTCTCCGGGCGGTGTCGTCCGGCCAGACGCCGGGCGCCACGCCCGGACCGACCCAACTGGCCACCGTCAGCCACTCGAAGACGTACGCCAGCCGC
>NZ_JBFAPG010000418.1:0-5646 GCF_040675595.1 Micromonospora sp. NPDC049580 | reverse complement strand
CTGCGCCGACGGCTGCCCGTCCGTGGCCGCGCCGCCGCGACCACAGGGTCCACCCACGCGGGTACGCGTGCCGCGCATCGGCGTCGACTCGGCGCTCACGGTGCTGGGCCTGGACCGCGCCGGCGTCCTCGTTCCGCCGACCGAGTTCGACACGGCCGGCTGGTACGGCGGCGGCCCGGCACCCGGCGACACCGGCCCGGCCGTGCTCGCCGGGCACCTGGACTCGCGCAGCGGCCCGGCGGTCTTCGCCCGGCTCGATGAGCTGCGCCCGGGTGACCGGGTCCAGGTGTGGCGCGGCGGGCGGTGGCTGTCGTTCCGGGTGACCGGGTCGCTGCGTACCCGCAAGGACCGGTTCCCGACGGCCGCGGTCTACGGCCCGACGCCCGGGGCGGAGCTGCGTCTCGTCACCTGCGGGGGCGACTTCGACCGGCGGCGCGGGCACTACCGGGACAACGTGGTGGTGTTCGCGATCGCCGACGGTTGATCAACTCGGCTTGCGGGATGTCGGGGTGTCCGGCTCGGCCCGATGCCCCGGATTCCCGGATCCCGAGTCGATCATCGCCTGGCGGGGCCGGCGTCAGACCGGGCGGGCCGGCGTCAGACCGGGCGGCGGCCGGCGAAGCCGCACTCGGCGCGGTGGTACCAGCGCACGTCGGAGTCGCCCTCCAGCCAGCACCAGAGCACCGCACGGCCGGCCCGCTCGCCGGGAAAGTCGAGCAGCACCGGCGCGATGCCCTTGACCTGGATCTCGTGCTGGTGCAGCTCCTCGACGACGGCGTGCAGCCGGGCCTCCAGCCCCTTCACCTCGGCCAGCCCGCCGAGCGCGCTGACGCCGTGGTCGGCCAGGTCGACGCGCAGCTCGGCGAGGTCGGCGCGGAGCCGGATCAGCTCATCGACACGCGGCTGCAGGGTGGCCACCAGGTGCCGGGCCTGGGCGAGTGTGAACACGTCGCCAGTATGCCCGTCACATAGCGCCGCTGGTCACCCCAGGCATGAGATCAGAATTCCCTTAAGTGGATCTTGAGACTGTATGCCTGTCGGCAGCCCTCGTCGAGCATTGGCAGGCGTACGCACCGTCCCACCATTGCCAGAGCTCCCGTCGGGCACCTATCAGCAGCCGTACCGGCTAGCTTCGGACATCCGACAAGCTCCATAAGGGACTTGAACGGGAAAGTGCAGGGCTGCGGGTGTGGGAGCCGTGGACAGGGGTGTCACTTGCCGCTGCGCTCAGGTATACAGAGTTCTCCTCGCGGAGCAGCCTTTCATTCTCGGGAAATCCGTCGGTGCAACGGAGGCTCACTGGCATGAGCGATGGTTCGTCCCCCACCACGTCCCCAGCTCTTCGGTTCTTGTTCCGCTACCGCGATCTGGTCGCTGACACACTGCCCGAGCATCGTGCCGTCCTGCAGGAGCGGGGGTGGTGCTGGTGGGGATGGTGGAAGCGGCCCAACGAACCTGGCCGGCTGGAGATATGGCGGGCTCTGGAACAGGAGACGCGCGCAGGGCAGCGGGTGCTGATTGGACTGTTCCACTCCGGTACGGGCAGCGTCCATCCGGCATCCGTGGAGCGGGTAGTCGTCCCCCAGGCCGACGATCTGGGTAACTATGTTTCGCTCAGTCCGCCCACCGCCGAGCAGGATGGCGTTCCTCCGTACTACCGATCGAGTCGGCACAGTCGGGGCTGGCTGCGGCTGGTGGCCTTGGCTGAGGAGCCGATCGAGTTCTTTGGGAAATTCTCGTTCGCCTCGGCGCCGCCGTTGCCGCACCACCCCGCGAGCCAGTTGGAGCGGCTTGTGGGCAAGCGGATTCTGGACGCCGACGAGCTGCGCGCGATGGACACCACCATTTGGGAAATCCGGTCGGCCCAGCCGGGCGATTCCAGTGAACGGTTCCTGACCGCGTCGCAGCGTGAGGACGGCGCGCTGTCCGCAGAGCCGATCGCCTGTCCGGGGCCGTGGCTGCTACACCTCACCGATCCGCACTACGCGACCGGCCGGTTCCGTCCCGAACATCAGTGGCGGCTGGAAACCGAGGACGGGGCGACACGCCCCACCATGGTTGACGCAATTTCGAACGCGCTCGCTCATCACCAGCGATCAGTCGGAGCGGTTCTCGTAACGGGCGATCTCACCTACGTCGCCGCCCGTGAGGAGTTCGACGCGGCTCGAGCCGGCCTCTTCAAGTTGACCAACGGACTCCTCGGCCTGGGCATGGAGCATCTCGTGGTCATTCCCGGCAACCATGACATCGCGTGGACCCGCAGTGACTCCTACGACTACGGAGCACCGGTTGAGGTGGCGCCATCCGAGGCCACCGCCAACTACCGGAACTTCTTCAAAGCACTCTATGGCTACCCGGCTTCACCCCACCTCTCAATGGCCCGCCGCTTCGTCTTCCCCGGCGGCAACCTCGTGGATGTCGCTGCGGTCAACTCCAGCTCTCTGGAACAGGGCCAGTCGTTCCTGGCAGGCATGGGCCGTGTGCAGGAATCCGCATATCGAGAGGTGACGAGCGCCCTGACCTGGTCGAGTCCCGGCTCAGCCCTACGAGTACTCGCGCTGCACCACCACCTCGCGCTGACCGAGGACCTGGAGTCGTCCGATGAATACGCCACCGGTTTTGGGATCGCCATCGATGCGCCCCGGATCCAGCGCATGGGCGCTCGCGACGGGGTACATCTCGTCGTGCACGGCCACAAGCATCGCGCGTTCGTCTGGCGAGCCGAGGCGTACCATCTCCCGGAATACAGCAACGAGCGCTGGGAGTTGGGGCGCTTCAACATCGTGGGCGGCGGAAGCAGCGGCTCGAAATCGTCAGACGGGCGGCGTAACTTCTTCAACCTGATCAGGATGGCCGGCCCGGTCGTGGAGTTGGAGATGTACCGGAGTCAACACGAAGGCGCGTTCGAACGCTTCATGACCTGGAGGGCACCCTTGGCCACTGGCACAGACGGCCGGCTGGAGATCGCTCCCTGGCAGGTCGTCTCTCCATGACCGCCCGACGCCCGCGGGTGAACGCTCTCATCCTCGACATGGACAACACGTTGTACGACTGGGTCGCTTACTTCGTGCCTGCGGTCCGAGCAATGGTGTCCGAGGCCGCAAAGCTCCTCGACGTGTCCGAGGATGAGCTACGTGGCGACCTCCAGGCCGTACACCGCAAACACGGCAACACGGAGCACCCGTTCGCGCTGCTTGAGACCACCGCCGTCGAGCGCCACCTTCCCGGCATGAGCCAGCGGGCACGACACGAGTACCTGCTGCCCGCCTTCGCCGCATTCAACGAAGTCCGACGACACCACCTTCGCCTCTACGCGGACGTTGAACGGACCCTCCAGGCCATCAAGTCGACAGGTTGCCGCATCGTGGGCCACACGGAGGCCAAGGATGTGAACATCAGCAGCCGAGCACGCGCGCTCGGGCTGGAAGCGATGTTGGAAGCGATCTACGCGCCTCGGTTCATCGGACCACCGCACCCTCTAGGCGTCGATCGACCATCGACCCCTACCGCGATCGAGGTTCGTGTACTTCCGCCGACAGCGCGCAAGCCCAACCCCGACATCGCCCGTCGGATCGCCGAGCAACTCGGCGTACCGCCCAACCGCTGCCTGTATGTGGGTGACAACCTGAGCAAGGACGTCGTAATGGCCAAACGAGCGGGAATGCTCGCAGCGTGGGCGCGTTATGGCACCCACCACGACCCCGAGCTCTGGCGTGACCTGGTCGCGCTGTCCCACTGGGACCCCGCAGCCGTCACCGCCGCAGAAAACACGAGTAACGACCTGACCCGCTTTGGGCCTGACGTCACGTTGGACGCCTTCCACGAATTACCTGGGCACTACACATTCGCGGCTGACCCAGGATCTCGGCGATCTCAGTTGGCGTCTAATTGCCGGGCAGCCGGGTCCGCCGAATGAGCGAACCCGGCGCCGGGCTGGGTCGCTGACGGGGACCACGCGCTTCGCCGGTTCAGATCACCAATGTTGCTACGAAACTCGCTGAGCCACTCGCCAGTCTCCGCCTCGACCAGCTCGGCTGTGCGCAGCACAAGCGTGCGGATCAGTTTCTCACGGCGTCGTACCGCCAGATCCACCTCGTCGTCATCACGTGCGGTACTCAAGTCTGCGGTTGCCCAGTCCAACCTAAACTCGGTGAGTGCCCGCTGAAGCGCCTGCACGGTGGCGATATCCCGCATCCAGGCGGACGACAGCCCAAAGAAGTGATCGAATGCCAGACAGCCGCCCGCCATGGCGAGGAGGACGTATCCCCAGCTGGCGCCCCGGCCGGCGCTGGCCGCGCTGACGAGTGGTACGACACCTCCGGCGATTCCCAGCAGGATGACACAACCGCGCAGAATGCGGGAAGCTGTGCGGCGGATCGCCTTGTCACGCAGGTACCAGGCGACCCAATCCTCAGCCTGACCCTCCGCCCACTCACGCAGGCGTTGCAGGACAACCTCCGGCTGCTGCTCCGCGGCCAGGACAGGGAACGGCCGGATAGTCATGTCTCGGCGGGGGACACGATGTACTTCACGGACGTGGCCGTTGCCGGTTACCACGACTCCTCCGACCGCGGCAAACGGCGAGAGCCGCGTACAAACGTCAGATCGAGAATCGAAGGACACTCTCGCCGCATACCGACAGCCTGCACCGCCAGGGCACGGCGCTCAAGAGCAAACACCGCTCCGGTGACGGGCGGAAGTCAGTCGGCCTGGGCGGCCAGTTCGCGGGCGCGGTCCCGGGCGGCCTCCAGCGCGGCGAGCAGCGCCGCGCGTACGCCGTGCTTCTCCAGCTCGCGGATCGCGGAGATGGTGGTGCCGGCCGGCGACGTGACCGCCTCGCGCAGCTTGACCGGGTGCTCACCGGAGTCGCGCAGCATCACGGCGGAGCCGATCGCGGTCTGCACGATCAGCTCGTGCGCCACCTGCCGGGGCAGTCCGAGCAGGATCCCGGCGTCGATCATGGCTTCGACCAGCAGGTAGAAGTAGGCCGGGCCGGAGCCGGAGAGCGCCGTGACCGCGTCCTGCTGGGACTCGGGCACCCGGATCGTCTGGCCGAGGGGCTTGAACATCTCCTCGGCCAGGGCGAGGTGTTCCCCGGTGGCGTACGCGCCCGCCGAGATGGCCGTCATCGCCTGGTCGACCAGCGCCGGGGTGTTGGTCATGACGCGGACCACCGGGGTGCCGTCGGGCAGTCGGCGGTTGAAGAAGCTGGTGGGCAGGCCGGCGCAGAGCGAGATGACCAGCTTGTCGGCGGGCACCTTGGGGCCGATCTCGTCCAGCAGCGCGGCGGCGTCCTGTGGCTTGACCGAGACCGCGAGCACGGCCGCCTCGTCGACGGCGGCCAGGTTGTCGACCACCCGGACGCCGTAGCGGGCGGTCAACTCCTCGGCGCGGGCCGGTCGGCGGGCGGTGGCGAGCAGCCGCTCCACCGGCCATCCGGAGCGCAGCAGCCCGGAGAGCATCAGCTCACCGATCTTGCCCGCGCCGATCACCGCGACCGTGTGCACCTCGGCTGACATCTCGGCCGTACCCCCTCGCGTCGGGTCGCGGCGTGGCGGGCGGTGGGCCCGATACGCCGCCGAACGTCGGGTCGCGGCGCGGCCGGCCCCGTGGCCCGCCGCGCCGCCTACCGTCGATCAGCTGCCG
>NZ_JBFAPG010000417.1:0-5647 GCF_040675595.1 Micromonospora sp. NPDC049580 | reverse complement strand
CCCCGGCCGCGCCCCCCCCCCCCCCCCCCCGGCCCGGACGCCGGACGTCGACCGTTTCGCCGAGCTGCTGCGGACGGGGCTGAGCCAGGAGTCCATCATCCGGGCGGTGCTGCGCACCGGCCAACCGCGGCTCGGCGGCGTGGCGTCGCTGACCGACGTGGCACGGGGCACCACCGATCCGGAGATGTCGGCGATCGCCGAGCGGCTGGGCATCGCCTCCTACCTCAGCGTGCCGGTGCGGGCCGTCGGGGGCACCGTGCTGGGCGCGATCACCCTGGTCAACGCCCCCGACCGTCAGCAGTTCGACGACCGCGACCTGCTCACCGCCGTGGACATCGGCCGCCGGGCCGGGCAGTCCGTCGGCAACAGCTCGATGTACGGGGAGCAGCGGCACGTCGCCGAGGTGCTGCAACACAGCATGCTGCCGCGGCTGCCGCTCGTGACGGAGCTGGAGCTGACGGCCCGCTACCAGCCGGCGGCCGACCGGGTGGAGGTGGGCGGCGACTGGTACGACGCCTTCGTGCAACCCGATGGTGACCTGATCGCGGCTATCGGGGACGTGGCCGGGCACGACATCGAGGCGGCGGCGACCATGGGCCAGCTACGCAACCTGGTGCGTGGCAACGCGTTCGGCCGGCCGGACGCGGTCGGAGCGCTGATGAGCCACCTGGACAGCGCCATCCGTGGCCTGCGGCTGCCCATCGCGGCCACCGCGACGCTGGTGCGCATCTGTGGCCGGCGCTCCGGCGTCCGCGAGGTGACCTGGTGCAACGCCGGGCACCCGCCGGCCCTGGTGGTGCGGGCCGGCGGTGCGGTGGAGGTCCTCGAAGCGACACCGGAGCCCTTGCTCGGCCTGGCCCGGCCCACGCCGCGGACCAGCCACTCGACCAGCCTGGCCACCGGCGACACGCTGCTGCTCTACACCGACGGGCTGATCGAGCGTCGGGACCGGTCCATCGACGACGGGCTCGCCGAGCTGGTGCACCGGTTGACCGGCACCGACAACGTCCCCCTCGACGACCTGTGTGACCTGCTGCTCGCCTCGATCCAGCACCGCGAGGACGACACGGCGCTGCTGGCCGTCCGGGCCCGCTGAGCGGTTGCGGCACGAGCCGAGGCCCACGTGTCGCGGGCCCGGCCGGGCAGTCCGGCGGGCTACCCTGGGCCGGGTGAGAGCCCGTCTCCCGTACCCTCGCGTCCGCCGCCTCCGGGTGGTCCTCGCGGCGTCCTGCGCGACGCTGCTGCTCGCCACGGGTTGCAGCTTCGGCGAGCCGGAGCCCGACCCGGCCGGTGAGCCGCCCAACCTGCCGACCCCGTCGGCGCCGGCGAGCCCTGGCGGCGCGGGCCAGCAGGCGGTGGCAACCGTCCTGGCCAAGGGGCTGCGGGTGCCGTGGGCCATCGCGTTCCTGCCCGACGGCGGCGCGCTCGTCACCGAACGGGACAGCGGCCGGATTCTCCAGGTCGGCCCGGACTCCGGCCCGGACGGGCTGCGGGTCCGGGTCGTGCAGACGATCAGCGACGTGGCGGCGGCGGGCGAGGGTGGCCTGCTCGGCATCGCCGTCTCCCCCGGCTACGCCCGGGACCGGACGGTCTTCGTCTACTACACGGCCGAGCAGGACAACCGGGTCGCCCGCCTGCAACTCGGCGGGCAACCCAGCCCGATCCTCACCGGCATCCCGAAGGCGAACGTGCACAACGGTGGCGGGTTGGGCTTCGGCCCGGACGGCCAGCTCTACGTCAGCACGGGCGACGCGGGCGAGCGCCCCAACGCGCAGGACACGAAGAGCCTCGGCGGCAAGATCCTGCGGATCACCGCCGACGGCAAGCCCGCGCCGGGCAATCCGTACCCCGGTTCCCCGGTCTGGTCGCTGGGTCACCGCAACGTGCAGGGTTTCGCCTGGGACGACGCCAAGCGGATGTACGCCGTCGAGTTCGGCCAGAACACCTGGGACGAGATCAACCAGATCACCAAGGGCGGCAACTACGGCTGGCCGGAGGTCGAGGGGCGGGCCGGCGACAAGCGGTTCACCGACCCGATCACGCAGTGGGCGACGTCCGACGCGTCCTGCTCCGGGCTGGCCGCGACGGACCGGCTGCTGGTCACCGGCTGCCTGCGCGGCAAGCGGCTCTGGGTGATGGAGTTGACCGACACCGGCACGCTGCTCGGGCAGCCCAGCGATCTGCTCACCAACCGGTACGGCCGGCTGCGCGCGGTGGCCGCCGCGCCGGACGGTGCGCTCTGGGTGAGCACCTCCAACCACGACGGGCGGGGTGATCCGGCGGCCGACGACGACCGCCTCCTGCGGGTGGTCTTCGCCGGCGGCGACGGCGGTCGCAGCTGACCTGCGTCACCTTCCGCGCAGGTTTGCCAAGATCTTTGGGCGGGCAGGTCAGAATCTCAGCATGGACGGGCAACGCGACGAGCAGCACGACGACGCCGAGGACCGGGGCGACCCGGTGACCGGCGGCGAGCCGTCGCGGCCGTCGCGCCGGCGGATCGGCCGGCCCGGTGGACCGGTACGGCGTACGGGCGTGATCCTCGCCGTGCTCGTGGTGGCCCTGGCCGGGGCGGTGCTCGGGGTGCTGGCCGGTGGTCGGGTGGACACCGACATCGGGCCGTTCCGGGCCAACCTCACCCTCTCCCCGGCCCGCGAGGGCGGGACGACCATCGACGTGCCACCGCTCGGCGCCCTGCTGCTCGACAGCCACAGCGGGCCGACCCACCTCACCGTGCGGCTGGGCGCGCTGGACCAGGGGCGCACCGAGGCGCTGCTCGACGACCCGGCGAGCATCAACCGAGCCAGCCAGAGCGCAGTGGAGGACGTCCGCTCCGGGGTGATGCGGCTGGGCCTGCGGACCCTCGCGTCGGCGGTGCTGGTCACCCTCATCCTGGCCGGGTTGATCTTCCGCGATGTGCGGCGTACCGCCTGGGCGGGCGGGTTGGCGCTGCTGGTCACCGCCGGCAGCCTCGGCACCGCCGCGGCGACCCTGCGCCCCCAGGCGATCGAGGAGCCGCGCTACGAGGGCCTGCTGGTCAACGCCCCCGCCATCGTCGGCGACGCCCGCCGCATCGCCAACGACTACACCAAGTACGCCGAGCAGCTGCAACGCATCGTCGGCAACGTCAGCCAGCTCTACACGACGGTGTCGGCGCTGCCGGTGTTGGAGCCGGCACCCGGCACCACCCGGGTCCTGCACGTCTCCGACATGCACCTCAACCCGACCGGCTGGCAGCTGATCCGCACGGTGGTGGAGCAGTTCGGCATCGACGTGGTCATCGACACCGGGGACATCACCGACTGGGGCAGCGAGCCGGAGGCCTCCTTCGTCGGCTCGATCAGCCTGCTCAAGAAGCCGTACGTGTTCATCCGCGGCAACCACGACTCGGGCAAGACCGCCGCGGCGGTGGCCCGCCAGCCGAACGCGATCGTGCTGAACAACTCGACCACCACGGTCGCCGGGCTGACCATCGCCGGCATCGGCGACCCGCGCTTCACCCCGGACAAGAACACCTCACCGGCCGGCAGCGGGCTGACCCAGGAGGTGGCCAACCAGGTGATCGGGGTCGGTACGCAGCTCGCTGCGACGGTGCGCAGCTCACCCCGGCCGGTCAACATCGCGCTGGTGCACGACCCGGCGTCGGCCGGGCCGCTGGCCGGCACCTGCCCGCTGGTGCTGGCCGGGCACACCCACGCCCGGCAGGTCTCCAAGCTGCCGCAGGCACCCGGTCAGCAGCCCACCGCCCTGTTCGTGGAGGGCTCGACCGGCGGGGCCGGGCTGCGCGGCCTGGAGGGTGAGAAGCCGACCCCGCTGTCGATGACAGTGCTCTACTTCGACCAGCAGAAGATGCTCCAGGCGTACGACGACATCACCGTCGGCGGCACCGGCCAGGCCCAGGTCAACCTGGAACGCCACATCGTGCAGAACCCCAGCGCCGGCGCGCCCGCCTCGGTCACCCCCACCCCGACCCGCTGAGCGCGAGCTGCCCCCTGCCCACCCGCCGACTCGGCGGTGCCCACCCGCCTGTGGAGCCCGAGCCGGAGCCCGGCCCGAGCCGAGCCCTCCGAGCCGGAGCCGGAGCCGAGCCCGACGGTGCCTGCGCAGCCTTTGCTCTGCTTCAACGGACGCAACAGTTACGTCGGGTCACTCCGCTCAGCTGCGCGCACCCGAATTTCTGCAGCTCAGCAAGGTGTTGCGCATATTGAAGCAGAGCAAAGGGCGAAGAGAACCCCATCGACAGGCGGACGCTCCTCACTCTCAGTGGCGGCGGCAGTGAGACACGAAGGCTGGCGCACGCGATCCGGCGCACGCAGGCAAGCGAGCGGAGCGCACCCCTCGAGGGCAAGGTCAGCGAAGGGCGAGGGTCAGCGGAGGGCAAGGTCAGCGGAGGGCGAGCGCGGCCAGGGCGGCGTTGACGATGCTGCCGGGCATCAGGTCGTGCAGCTCGTACAGGTCGGCCACACTGCCGGACTGGCCGAACTCGTCCACCCCCAGCGGCACCGCCGGGGCACCGAGCGCCGACCCGAGCCAGGCCATCGCGTGCGACGCCGCGTCGTGCACGGTCACCACCGGCACTCGATCGGCGAACGCGGACCGCAGGGCGCCCGGCACGCTGGGCACGGTCGCGGTCCGTACGCCCTGCCGCAGGGTGCGCTGCCACGCCCGGTAGAGCCGGTCCAGCGAGGTCACGTCCACCACGTGCGCGGCGACGCCCTCCTCGGCCAGCTCCGCCGCGGCGGCCAGCACCTCCGGCAGCACCGCGCCGGACGCGGCGAGCTGCACGACCGGGGCGTCGACCAGATGCGGGTACGCCTGGTGCGCGTCGACGAGCCGGTACGCCCCGGCGACCACCTGCCGGCGCAGCACCGCGTCGCCGAGCCGGGCCCGGGCCGCCTCGAACGGCGCCTGGTCCAGCGGTCGGGTGCTCAGCCGGAAGTAGTACGCGCCGTCCTCGGTCGGCGCTGCCGTCGCGGCCGGGGTCGCCCCGCCCGCGATCTGCCCGAGGGCATCGCAGAGCAGCCAGTCGAGGCTGCCCGCGTACGCCGGTTCGAGGAACGTCACCCCGGGCAGCTCCAGGCCGACCGACGCGGTGATCGTGGACTGGTGGGCGCCGCCCTCGGGAGCGAGGGTGATGCCCGACGGGGTGCCGGCCACCACGAACCGCGAACCGGAGTACGTGCCGTACAGGAACGCGTCCAGGCCGCGCAGCACGAACGGGTCGTAAACGGTGCCCACCGGCAGCAGCGGCTGCCCGGACAGGTCCCAGGACAGGCCGAGCTGGCCCAGCAGCAGGAACAGGTTCATCTCCGAGATGCCCAGTTCGATGTGCTGCCCGGCGGGGCTCTCGGTCCAGCGCAGCATCCGGTCCTCGGTCCAGGAACGCTGCTCGGTGGGGGCGAACACCCCGGTCTTGTTGATGAACCCGGCCAGGTTGGTGGAGGTGGCCACGTCCGGGGCGGTGGTCACCAGGTAACGGCCCACCTCCCGGTCCCGCGCCAGATCCACCAGCACCCGACCGAAGACCTCCTGCGTGGAGATCGGCTTGTTGGCGCGTACTCCCGTGCTCTCCGGAACGGTGACCCCCAGCGCGCGCTCGCGCGGCGCGCGGGACAGCGCCTCCCGGCGGGCGCCGGCCCGGATCCCGGCT
>NZ_JBFAPG010000416.1:0-5646 GCF_040675595.1 Micromonospora sp. NPDC049580 | reverse complement strand
CTCGATCGACCGGAGCCGGTCCGGCACCCCGGCGCGCCGGATGACACCGGCACGGGCACCCGTCCTCAGGGATGGAGCGCGTCGCCGGTCAGGCGGCGGTGGACACCGGACGACGCCGGCGGAACAGGAGCACCGCGCCCGCGGCGGCGGTGCCGAGGGGTGCCTCCGGCGGCGAGGGCGCCCGCGTCGCGACCGTCGCGGTTGTCGCCGCCCGAGCCGGCCGGGGCGCCACCGATCGGGGTGACGGTGAACGTGGCGCTGCCCGCCGAGCTGCCGTCGCCGCAGGTCGCGGCCACCGTGTACGTGCCGAGGGTGAACCCGGCGGTGAACAGTTCGGCGCTGAGGCCGCCGCCGGCGGCGGCCGTGGTGGATCGGACGTTCTCGTCGCGGTTGGGTCCGGTGACCCGGAAGATGACGTCACCCGACTTCGGGTTGCAGGTCGTCGCGGTGAGCACGACGGTTCCTCCGACCGGCGTGGTGGCCGGTGACACGACGGTGTCGGCCAGTGCGGCGCCCGGCAGCAGGAGCGTGCCGAGGCCCACGCCGAGCGCCGCAGAGCAGAGTGCTGTTGAGACCTTCATACGCGTCTTCCCTCACTTTTCGTCCGCTGACTGCGTGGGACGTCGTTCGGGTGGCCAACTCCGTGACTAGCACCGGTGTGCCCAACACTAGGTCGGTTGGGACCCCGATCAGGTGAAAATGAGAAACCTTCGTTGCCGTCACGTGTCCACCCGAAGGCGGGGGAGAGCAGCGCTTAGCCCCGGACGGCCCGAGGGGTGCCGGTGCTCCGATCGATGTCCCGCTCGGGTCGGGCTGTCGCGGCTGGGCCGATGGCGAGGTATGGCCCAACCACGGCGGGAATGCCCGCCGGCCCGCTCAGCCGGCTCGCTCAGCCGGCCCGCTCGGCCGGTGCCGGTTCGGGCATCGGCTCGCCGGTCTCCAGGAGGGTCTTGAGGCTGGCCAGCAGCTCCGGCCAGCCGCCGCTGCCGTCGAGTTGACCGCTGATCGCCCGGTGCATCTCGCTGTCCGGAGAGAAGTCGTCGTGGATGACGGTCAACCGGACGGCCGAGGGCCCGTGCGGCTCGATCTCGAAGGTCACCGTCGACCGGCGCTCGCCGAGCCGAGCGGCCAGCTCCTCGGTGGACCAGCCGAAGTGCTCGGCGTGCTCGGGTTGGAAGCCGTGCCAGCTGTAGGAGAGGCGACGGTACGGCTCGGCGACCAGCACCCGCTGGCCGAGATCGCGAGGCTCGCCCTCCGGCGCGTCCTGCCACAGCACCGGTGACCCGACCTGCCAGTCGGACACCAGCGCGACCCCACCCCAGTAGCGGCGGGTGAACGCGGGCTCCGTGAGCGCGGCCCACAGCCGCTGCGGGGTGGTGGTGACGTATGTCGTGTAGACGAACGTGGGGCTTGCCATGGGCTGTTCCTCCAATGCTGTGCTCAGGTCGGCGAGCGCGGCCGCCCGCTGCCGGTCGTAGCGGCTCAGCCACCGGTCGGCGATGGCGTTGATCGGGGCGGCGTTGAGGAAGTGCACCTTCTCCCGGCCGCGCCGGACGGTCGTCACCAGGCCGGCTGCCTCCAGCACCGACAGGTGCTTGCTGACCGCCTGCCGGGTCGTCGGCAACCCGTCGCAGAGCTCTCGCAGGGTCTGGCCGTTGCGTGCGTTGAGCCGGTCGAGCAGCCGCCGCCGGCCGGGATCGGCCAGTGCCCGGAACGCCTCGTCCATCCGCCGCCCCCTGAAAAGCAACCATTCGGTTGCTGATAACTTAGGCAACCGAATGGTTGCGTGTCAACCTCGCGCGGGGTCGAGTGGCGGGAGCGGCGTGTGCGGCCGCCGGGGCGGTGTGGCAGCGTGGTGCGGTGACCGATTCCGCCCCGCTCGACGTCGATCTCGCGCTGCTCGGCGGCGGGGGCGCCGCCTCGCTGCTGCTCGCCGCGCTGGACCGGCACGGCGTCCGCGACCTGCGGATCGCCGTCGTCGACCCGGTGCGCCGGCGCGGCCAGGACCGCACCTGGGCGTTCTGGGGCGACCCGAGCGCCGACCTCGACCCACTGCTGAGCGCGAGCTGGCGGCAGGTCGAGGTGGCGACGCCCGCGCGGCGCCGCATCCTCGACCTGACCCCGCTGCGGTACGCCATGCTGCGCTCCGGCCCGGTCTACGACCGGGCTGCCGAGGCCGAGCGTCGGCTGGACGCCGTCCGGATCGTCGCCCCGGCCGAGACGGTGACCGACGACGGCACCCGGGTGGTCGTCCGCACCGGCGACGGGCGTGTCGTACGGGCCGGCTGGGTGCTCGACTCCCGCCCCCGCCCACCCGCGCGAGCGGGGCGGACGACCTGGTTGCAACACTTCCGCGGCTGGTGGCTGGAGTCCGACCGACCGGCGTTCGACCCGCGGCGGGCGGTGCTCATGGACTTCCGCACCCCGCAGCCCGCCCGGGGCGTCTCCTTCGGCTACGTGCTGCCGGTCAGCGACCGCTACGCCCTGGTCGAGTACACCGAGTTCTCGCCCGGCCTGCTCACCGACGCCGGGTACGACAGGGCGCTGGCCGGCTACCGCGACCTGCTCGGGCTCGACCCGGCGGGGCTGCGGGTCCGCGAGGTGGAGAACGGGGTGATCCCGATGACCGACGCGCCGTTCTCGGCCCGGCCCTCGCCGCGCGTCGTCCGCCTCGGCACGGCCGGGGGCGCGACCCGCCCCTCCACCGGCTTCACCTTCTCCGCCATGTACCGCCAGGCCGACCAGGTGGCCCGCGCGCTCGCCGCCGGCCAGCCGCCCGTGCCGAAAGCCGCGTACCCGGCCCGGCACCGCTGGATGGACGCGGTGGCGCTGCGCGCGCTGGACCGGGGCAGCGTCGGGGGTCCCGAGTTCTTCGATCGGCTCTTCGACCGCAACCCGCCCGAGCGGGTCCTGCGCTTCCTCGACGGCGTCACCACCCCCGCCGAGGAGATCGCGATCATGAACTCCACCCGACTGCTGCCGATGATCGCCGCCACGGCCGGCGACGCGGCGCACCGCGTGCGCGACCGGCTGCGGCCCGCCCGGCCCGCGCCGGCCATCCCGGCGGCCGTGGTGGGCCGGCCGCTCCGGCCCGTCGCCGACTCGGAAACCTGACCCGGGCCGGTCAGCCCCGGGCGGTCACCCGGTCGCGGATCAGCACGCGCAGGTCCTCCATCGGGTCACCGTCACCGGCCCCGAGCAGCGTCTTCGTCGCCGCGATAGTCAACCCCAGCTCCGGGTACGCGTACGCGAGGCTGCCGCCGCTGCCGGCCGCGCCGAACGAACCGTCGTCGTCCACCGCGTACCCGAGGCCCCAGGTCGCCTCCTGCCCGAACACCCACTCCGGTCCGGGCGGCCCGTCCAGCGTCGTCGCCTCCCGCAGCCGGGCCGGCGAGATCAGCCGGACACCGTCCACCTCGCCGATCAGCGCCGCGAGCATCCGTGCCGCCGCCCGCGCGGTCATGGTGCCGGTGGCCGGCACATCGGCGGCCAGGACGTCGGCGCGGCTGCCGACCTGCGCACCCGGTCGGACGCCCGCCGGGGCGACCCGGTCGAAGTTCGGCAGGTTGGCACTCGCGTAGTCGAACAGCGCCGCCATGTTGCGGTCCTCGACACGGGCCAGCCGGCCCAGCTCGGCCGCCGGAACACCGAGGTACAGCTCGTCGGCCACACCGAGTGGCCCGGCCACGTCCTCAGCGAGCACCGCCGAGACGCGCCGGCCGGTCACCCGGCGGACCACCTCACCGACCAGCCAGCCGAAGGTCCACGCGTGGTACGCCTTCACCTCGCCGGGTGGGGCGATCGGCTCCGCGTCGGCCACGACGGCGCACATCCGGTCCCAGTCGGTGAAGTCCTCCGGCGTCACGTCGGCGGGCAGGACGGGCACGCCGGCGGTGTGGGTGAGCGCGTGCCGCAGGGTGATCCGCTCCTTGCCGTGCCGGGCGAACTCCGGCCACACGTCGGCGATCCGCAGGTCGTAGTCCAGCTCGCCGCGCTCGGCCAGCACGTGTACCACGGTCGAGGTGACGGCCTTACCGGTGGACGCGCTCCAGACCGGTGTGTCCGCCCCCAGTGCCCGGCCGGTGACCCGGTCGGCGATCCCGGCCTGCACAGTCAGGATCGGCTCGCCGTCGAGGTACGCGGCGACCTGCACCCCGGATTCCCGGCCGCTGGCGATCAGCTCGTCGATCGTCTGCCGTACGTCGGCCCGCAGGCCGTCCCAGTTCCCGTCCACGGTCGTCGACTCTGACAGAGCAGGCAGCGATCGCGCGCATGATTATCGGCCACCGGCGCGACCGGCGCGATGCCCTCAGTCGGTGAGCAGCCGCCCCCGCAGCCGAGCGGTCAACGACTCGTCCACGCCGAGACGGTCGGTGGCGTAGCCGACCACCGACCCGTACGCGGCGGTCAGGTCGGCCAGGAAGTGCCGGATGACGGCTTCGGGGGCGCGACCGTACCCGGGCCAGCGCAGCTCACGCTCGGGGTTCAGGGCCCGCCAGTCGGCGATGAGGCGCGCGGTGGCCAGCTCGGTGCGCGCGAAGTCGGCGACGATCTGCTCCTCGTCGACGCCCAGCAGGGCCAGCAGCAGCGCGGCCAGCAGGCCGGTGCGGTCCTTGCCGGACGCGCAGTGGAAGACCAGCGGCGCGTCGGCGGCGGCGATCACCTCCAACGCCTGGCGCAGCTCGGCGACCCCGTCCTCGGCGACCTCGGCGTACCGGTTGGCGAGGTAGCGCCACGGGTCGACGTTCTCCTCGATCGTCGCCTGATCGTAGGGGCGGTGCTCGATGCTGAGGTTGTGCCAGGCCAGCCCGTCGATCTGCGGTGCTCGACCCCGTGCGGCGATCTCCCACGGATACCGCAGGTCGATCACCGTGCCGACGCCGAGGGCGTGGAACCGGTCCAGGTCGGCGCCCGCCAGCTTGCCCAGCGAGTCCGAGCGGTAGAGCAGGCGCCAGCGGACCGTACGCCCGTCGTCGGTGCGGTGACCACCGAGGTCGCGGAAGTTGTGCAGACGGTCGAACGCGACGTGCCGGTCCATCCGGCAGACCCTAGTGCCTCCGGCCCCGGCGTGGCGGCCCCCGACAGGCCAGCGCGAGGTCACCGCCCGGTAGGTTGCCTGCCATGGTGGACGCGGCGGCCGGCAGGGGCGTGCAGATCTGGACCGACGGGGCGTGCAGCGGCAACCCCGGACCGGGCGGCTGGGGCGCCCTGCTGCGCTACGGCGACCACGAGCGGGAGCTGTGCGGTGGCGAGGCGACCCCGACGACCAACAACCGGATGGAGCTGATGGCGGCCATCCAGGCCCTGGAGAGCCTGAACCGGCCCGTCACGGTCGAGCTGCACACCGACAGCACCTATGTGCGTAACGGCATCACGAGCTGGCTGGCGTCGTGGAAGCGCAACGGCTGGCGGACGGCCGCGAAGCAGCCGGTCAAGAACGCCGACCTGTGGCAGCGGCTGGAGGCGGCCTGCGAGCGGCACGAGGTCACCTGGCTGTGGGTGAAGGGGCACAACGGTCACCCGGAGAACGAGCGCGCCGACGGTCTGGCCAACAAGGGCATGACCGAGGCGCGGGCGGCGCTGGCGAGCCGCTAGGGCCTGTTTCATAAGGGCGGTCGAGCCGAGGCGGAGTCCGGGCGGCGATCC
>NZ_JBFAPG010000415.1:0-5657 GCF_040675595.1 Micromonospora sp. NPDC049580 | reverse complement strand
CCCGCCCCGCCACCGCCGCCCCGGTGATCAAGAGGTTTGCGTCAGAATCCGGCCCCCGGATGACGCAAACCTCTTGATCACGCGGGAGGGGTCAGGGAGGGGTCAGGGGGTGAGGGCCGCCTGGAGAGCTTGCGGGAGGGTGGGGTGGTGGTAGGGGTAGGCGGCCTTTGTCAGGACTCCGGGGTGGACTCTCGTGCTGGTCAGGGCCTCGTGGGCGAAGCCGCCGAGCGCCACCTTCAGGGCCAGGGCGGGGATCGGGATGATCGCCGGCCGGTGCAGCTGCCGGGCCAGCTCCCGGGTGAACTCGGCGTTGGTCACCGGATGCGGCCCCACCACGTTGACCGGGCCGGCGATCTCGTCGTGGGCCAGCAGGAAGAGTGTCGCGTCCAGCCAGTCGGCCATCGAGATCCACGGCAGCCACTGCCGGCCACTGCCCAGTCGCCCGGCGATGCCCAGCTTGAACGGCAGCAACTGCGGCTTGAGCAGCCCGCCGTCGCGGTGCAGGGGCAGGCCGGTGCGCAGTCGCACCACGCGTACGCCGGCGTCCTCGGCCGGACGGGTCGCGGCCTCCCACACCCGGCAGACGTCGGCCAGGAAACCCTCGCCGGCGGGCGCGTCCTCCTCGACGACCCGGTCGCCCGTGTTGCCGTACCAGCCGACGGCCGACGAGTTGAGTAGAGCTCGGGGACGGTCGGCGGCCGGCAGCCCGGCGATCGTCGTCGCGAGCGTGGTGCTGCTGTCCACCCGGCTGGTCCGGATGAGCCGCCGGTAGTCGTCGTTCCAGCGCTTGTCGCCGACGCCCGCGCCGGCCAGGTTGATGACGGCGTCCGCACCGGCGACCGCAGCCGGGTCGAGATGGCCGGCCGCCGGGTCCCACTGCCGCTCCCGCGGGTCGCGCGCCGGTCGGCGCACCAGCCGGGTGACCTCGTGCCCGTCGGCGGCGAGCCGGTCGCCCAGCCGGGTGCCGAGAAAGCCGGACGCGCCGGCCAGAAGGATCCGCATGCCCTTATCTTCGTCGAAAACGCCACCCCCGGATGCGCCCTGGCCCCACTCCTCGCCGATCTTGCACTTGGTGTCGTCGTTATGTCGGGCGAGGCCCGATTCGTCGCCACCGAAAGTGCAAGATCGACGAGGAGTGGGGGAGCGGGTCACCCGTGGCGGAGGTCTTTGAGGAGGCCTTCCACCTCGGCGTACGCCTCCGGGGGGAGCGGGCCCAGGGTCAGGGTTGCCAGGTTTTCGTCGGCCTGGGCCACTGTGCGGAGGCCGGGGATCGGCACCGTGCGCGGGCTGCGGGCCAGCAGCCAGCCGAGCGCGCCCTGCGCGAGGGTCCGCCCGTCCGCGGTGAGCGCCGCGCGGACCTGCTCGACCCGTGCCGCCCACCGTGGCGTGGGCCGGCCGTCGGTGAACCACTGCAACCACTCGGGCGCGCGACCGCGCACGTCGTCCGCGCCGAGCGCGCGGGTCGACCCGGTGAGCAGGCCCATCGCCAGCGGCCCCCGGTTGAGGCTGGCCAGGTCGTGGCGGTCACAGACGGCGAGGACCGCCGCGTTGTCGCTCAGCACCGACTCGTCGTGCTGAATGGCGACGCAGCGCGCCCCGGCCGCCGCGAACGCCTCCGCCGAGGCCGGGTTGTCGGTGCTCCAGCCGTACGCCCGGATCTTGCCCTGGTCGACCAGGTCCTCCAGGGTGCCGACCAGGTCGAGCGCGGCGGGCACCGGCAGGTCGTTGATGTGCAGTTGGTAGAGGTCCACGTGGTCGGTGCCGAGCCGCCGCAGCGAGTCCTCCAGGCTGCGCACGGCGAACGCCGGGCTGGCGTCGGTGCCGAGTGCCCGCCGGGTGGCCTCGTCGCTGACGTTGCCGAACTTGGTGGCGATCACCGCCTCGGCCCGGCGACCCGCCAGGGCCCGACCGAGGACGCGCTCGCTGTGCCCGGCGCCGTAGTTGCTGGCCGTGTCGAACAGGGTCACCCCGAGATCGAGAGCGCGGTGGATGGTACGGATCGACTCGTCGTCGTCCACCTCTCCCCAACCGAACGGCTGGCCGTCGTCACCCCAGAGCGGGCCGCCGATCGCCCAGCACCCCATCCCGATCGCGCTCACCTCGATGCCGCTGCGTCCCAGCGTTCGTGTCGTCGTCATGCGGACCAGCCTCCAACCTGGAGTGCGCTCCAGGTCAAGGGGTGGCTACCATGCCGAGACATGACCGGTTACGCCCCCGCGGAGGCTGCCCGGCGCAGCGGCTTCACCCTGGACACGCTGCGGTACTACGAGAAGATCGGCCTGCTGGCCGACGTGGGTCGCACGGCGGGCGGCCGGCGCGTCTTCACCGACGACGACCTGAGCTGGCTGGTGCTGTTCCGCTGCCTGCGCGACACCGGGATGCCGATAGCCCAGATGTGCCGGTACGCGGCCCTGGCCCGCGAGGGTGAGCACACCGTCGACGAGCGGCGCGAGCTGCTGCAACGACACGCGGCGCAGGTCGAGGAGCAGATGCGCCTGCTCCAGCGCCAGTACGACCACCTCCGGGAAAAGATCCGCTTCTACGAGCGCCTGCCCGGCCCGGGCGCATCCGGCGAGGACCAGGCCGTCACGCGGCCGGCGGGGTCAGGCCGAGGAGGTCCTCGGTCGTCCCGGGCCGGCCGGTGAGCGCGTTCAGCGCGGTGACGAGCCGTTTCTCCTCGTACCGGAAGTGCGACTCCAGCAGCGCGGCCAGCCCGTCCAGCTCGGCGCGTACCTGGGCGGTCGGCAGCGGCCGGTCGTCGCCCAGCACCTGCTCGATCCGCCCGAGGATCCCCGCCACCACCTCGTGGTCGGCGATCAGATTGGCCAGGACCGGGCGCAGCTCGGGAACCTCGTCGGCCAGGACCCGGAACGCCCTGGCGTCCTCACCGGTGTGGTGGCGGCCGAGCGCGGCGCAGAAGGTCAGACAGTGGGCCCGCAGGTCCCGCGACGGGCGGGCGTCGCCGGTGGGGGAGTCGCCGAGCTCGGCCCGCAGGCGGGCCAGCTCCGCGCCGAGCCAGAGGTGGATCTCGATCATCTGATTGCCGACGGCGGCGAGCCGGCCGGCGGGTGAACTGGTCGGGTGCACGTTCGTCCCATGCTGTCCCCGCGCCTCCATGCCCACGGCGGCCTTCGTGCCGGGTGCACCGCGACGCTGACCGCAGTCTAGCGTTCCGGTGTGCCTGGCTCGTCGGGCTCCGGGGGGTCGTGCCAGCGGGCCCGCCAGGCGGCCTCGTTGGCCTCGTGCGTCGTCCGTTCCTCGAACACGGCGGCCCGCAGCGCGTGCCGGGAGCCCGACATCACCAGCACCTCCACGGCCACCAGTCCGACGCAGATCACGGTGGCGAGAGCGAGCGCGCCCAGGGCCGGCAGGTGCTGGCCGACCGGCAGGGCGACCGTCAGCACCACGATCACGCCGACGCGGGTCCACGTGGCGGTGTGCAGGGTGCGGAGCTGGAACAGCATGTTGACGGCGAAATAGAAGATCAACCCACCGAAGAGCATGGGTACGGCGGGTCCCTCGATCCGTTGAGCGGGCCCGCCGGCCGGGTCGGTGACCTGGTGCAGGATCTCCTCGCTGCCGATGGAGAAGAGGATCACGGCGGCGATCATCGGTAGGTACAGGTACGCGTACGCGTCGCGGGCCATCGCCACGCGCGGGCCGCCCTCCGCCGCGTGCAGGGCGATCCGGGCGGCCGGCCCGACGAAGTCGAAGTGCGCCCACCACAGCGCGGCGGTGAGCACGATGCCGAGCGCGGCGGCCGCCACCGCAGGCCAGGTGACCGGTTGGCCGAGCAGGTTGCCGCCCACGCCCACGGAGATCACCGACTCGCCCAGCGCGATGATCAGGATGAGGTCGTAGCGTTCGGTCCAGTGTTCGGCGCTGGTCACCCCCCAGCCCCAGGTGCCGACGATGAAGCCGGTGGCGAACTGGACCACCACCACGGTGATCCACAGGCCGTCGCGGACCAGCGCGGCCCGGCTGGGGTCGCCGATCAGGGGCGGGAGGAGCGCGGCGGCCAGCAGCAGGACGATGCTCGCCGCCAACTCCGGCGCGAACCGGCGAAGCTGCCGGCGCTCCTGCGGGGTGTCGCGCACCACGTGCTGATACAGGATCCAGTGGATGCCGCGGACCACGACGTAGCTGATGGCCACCAGCATCGGGCCGGCGGCGCCCGCCTTCGGGTCGCTGAACGCCTGCGGCAGCGCGAGCGCGAACGAGAACAGGGCGGCCATCGCGATGACCATCAGCACCGGGACGTAGCCCTCGCCGAGGCGGACGCGGGTGGCGACCAGGCTGTGCACCACCCAGCACCACCAGAGCACGGCGAGCACCAGGCTGGCGTGCAGCAGCTGCCGGCCGGAGACGTTCGCGGCGGTGGCCCGGGTGATGATGAAGAACGAGAAGACGAAGACCAGGTCGAAGAAGACCTCGAACTTGTCCACCCGGGCGCCGGGGGCGATCGGGACGGCTGGTCCCAGTTGTCCACCCCGCCGGTAGCCGCCCACGGTCCCACTCTGGCAGCGTCCGGCCTGCGCGGAGGACGGAACGGGTCAGCCCGCGTCGCGGGACCGCAGACCGTCCATCAGCAGGTCGAGCAGCCGGTTACCTCCGGTCCGGGACGGGAAGACGCCTGGACCGCGGCCTGAGGCAGCCGTTCGCGGTTGCGCAGCGCGTCCGCCCGCACCGGGCGGGGGCTGGTTACCGGCGGGCCGACCGGCCCGCGCCACCCGGGACAAGGATGGATCATGACGACGAGCAACCCGATCACCACGTCGTTCGCCCATGACTCCACGGCCATGGACGTGATCCGGGGCGTGGACCTCGTCGGCCGGCGGGCGGTCGTCACCGGCGGATCGTCCGGCATCGGCGTGGAGACCGCCCGTGCCCTGGCCAGCGCCGGCGCGGAGGTCACCCTGGCCGTCCGCAACCCCGACGCCGGCCAGAAGGCCGCCGACGACATCACCGGCGCCACCGGCAACGACCGCGTCCAGATCGCCCCGCTCGACCTCGCCGACCAGGATTCGATCGCCGACTTCGTGGCCAACTGGGACGGCCCGCTGCACATCCTGGTCAACAACGCCGGCATCATGGCCGCGCCCCTGAGCCGCACCCCGCAGGGCTGGGAGATGCAGTTCGCCACCAACCACCTCGGGCACTTCGCGCTCGCCACCGGGCTGCGCCCGGCGCTCGCCGCCGCCGACGGGGCCCGGATCGTCTCGGTCAGCTCCGCCGCCCACCTGCGCTCGCCGGTGGTCTTCGACGACATCCAGTACGACCGCCGCGAGTACGAGCCGTGGCAGGCGTACGGGCAGTCGAAGACGGCGAACGTGCTCTTCGCCGTGGAGGCGACCCGCCGCTGGGCCGACGACGGTATCTTCACCAACTCGCTGATGCCCGGCGCGATCCGCACCAACCTCCAGCGCTACGTCAGCGAGGAGGAGCTGAACCGGTTGCGCGCGGGCAACGCGGCGGCGTGGAAGACCGTCGAACAGGGTGCCGCCACGTCGGTGCTGGTGGCCGCGTCGCCACTGCTCGACGGCGTGGGTGGGCGCTACTTCGAGGACTGCCAGCAGGCAGCCCCCGCCCGGCCCGGCGGGCGCACGGGCGTCGCGGAGTACGCGCTGGACCCGGAGGCCGCCGAGCGGCTCTGGCAG
>NZ_JBFAPG010000414.1:0-5659 GCF_040675595.1 Micromonospora sp. NPDC049580 | reverse complement strand
GGGGGGGGCGGCCAGCCGGCCGGGGGGGAGGGCGCGGCCCCCGGGGGGGGGGGGGGGTGGGCCGCGGCGGCCGGCGCGGCGAGCCTGCTCCTGTGGCGCCGGCGGCGGCGCACGACCTGGTGAGCATCGGGCCCGCCGCCGCGATCCGACGCCACCGCGACCGCCGGGCGCCGCTGGCCGCGCTGGTCGCCGCGGCCAACCCGCCGGCCACCAGGGGGTACGCGCCGAACCCTGCGTCGGACGTGCCGCCCGCGCCGGTGTCCACACCGCCGGCCGGTACGACAGTGCCGCCCTCGGCGTCGCGGCGCAGCTCGGCCGTGAGCCCGCCCTGCTTGTCGTCGAGCACCAGCAGCGAGTAGACCGCTCCGCCGGTGAGCCGCACCTCCGCGTCGGTGCTCGGGCCGCCCGCGCCGGTGAGTCGCAGCTTCCAGGTGCCCGGCTCGACCTGCTGGTAGTCCGTGGTGGTGGCGAACTGCACGCCGTCGGCGATCGTCGGCCCGTCGGCGGCGGCCACGTCGAGGACGGGCGTCCGCACCGACGCCTGCACGACGCGCACCTTGGCCCGGCCCTGCCTGGGAGCGCTCAGATCGTCGGTGAGCACCCGCAGCCCCAGGTCGGCGTGCCGACCGACACCGGCCACCGTGTACGCGCCACCACTGGTCACCGCTACCTCGGTGGTGAGCACCGGCGGCTCGCTGGCGGGCGTGCCGGCCTCGCGCATCGCCACCGCGTACCGGCCCGGAGGGAGCTGGAGGTAGTCGGAGACCACGCCGTAGCCGACGCCCGGGAACACTCGCGGCTTCGCGGCGTCGGGGGCGGCCAGGTAGACGTCGACGGCCGGGGTGTCGGGTGAGAGGTGGGCGAGCCGGACGTATCCGACGGTGTCCGCGCTGGCCGGGCCCGCAGCGGCGGCGGCGAGGGCGGTGCCGAGCAGGAGCGCGCCAGCGCCGGCCAGCAGTCGGCGGGACGTGGTACGGAGCGTGTGCATGTCGCCTCCGGAAGGCACATTCGGTGAGCGGGCGGCAACCCACGGACAGAGTCCCGTGTATGGGACTCCGGCGCAAGTTTTGCGTGCAATGTTTCTTCTGCCGCGTTGCCCGTGCCGCGTTGCCCGTGCCGCGTTGCCCGTGCCGCGTTGCCCGTGCCGCGTTGCCCGTGCCGCGTTGCCCGTGCCGCGTTGCCCGTGCCGCGCTGTCCGCGAGATCGCTGCCCGCGAGATCGTGCTCGATCCAGGATGTAGTGGTCTCGCGTCGGGAGGATGCCACTACATCCAGGTCAACACCGTTGCGTTTGGCGGAACGGCTGTTCGTCGACCGGCACTGCCTCGCCGATCATGGAGTTGTGGTGGGCCACAAAACGCCCGTACCCTGCCAAGGCAGGCACCACAATTCCATGATCGCCGGGGCTTGATCTACCAAGAGTCTTGTTATCCAGCACGGGTTGACCCCGCCGGCCACAGCCCTAACGCAACAGTGTTGACATCCAGGTTCGAGGGCGATCTTGCCGCTTCGCGAGGGAGATCCCGACTCTGGACGCGGGGTTGGTGCCGCTACCGCACCGCGAGGAAGCCGAACAGGTCCGGCACGCCTAGAGAGGTGGACTCGACGAACCGGACCGGTCGGAGGCCGGCGGCCACTGTCGCGTTGAGCAGGTCGGCGAGCGGCACGTGCCAGGCACCGACCCGGACCCGGACGCCGTCGGTGTTCCAGCTGTCGAAGCTGCGTGACCGGTCCGCGTAGCGCTCGTCGACGACGACGCTCGGGCGCCGGCCCCAGTCGGCGAACGCGCCCACGAAGCACGGGTGCACGCCCACGTGCACGAACCGCCCGCCCGGGCGCAGCACCCGGCCGACCTCACGCAGCACGCCCGGGTAGTCGGGCACGTCGGTGCTGGACAGGACGCACATCGCGGCGGGGAGTGAGGCGTCGGCGATCGGCATGGCGGTCGCGTCCCCGCGGGCCACCGGCAGCCGCCCGCGCGCGTGCCGCAACTGCCCGCCGGACAGGTCCACACCCACCGGTGTCCAGCCCAGGTCGCCGGGCACTAACGCGTGCGCGCCGGTGCCGCAGCAGATGTCGAGGCAGGGCCCCGCACCCGTGCCGAGCAGGTCGGCCACGGTCGCGTGCACCCTCCGGAGATAGTCGCCCCCGCCCGAGATGAAGCCCTCGTACCAGTCCGCGTGAGCGTCGTACGCCGGTGTGCTCGTCGCTTCCATCCACCGATGCTAGGGACGCACGCCTGGCGCGTGGTCCCCGTTCTTCCGAGGGCAGACGCGGTCGGACCCTCGCAGCCGACTACTCCGCTTCGGCGACGAAGACGCCCTGCCCCTGTTGGCCGTAGACCAGGTTTCGTTGGTGCAGTTCGCGTACGGCCCGGTAGGCGGTCGACCGTGCCACGTTGTAGATCTCGCCAATTTCCGAGACCGAGGGCAGTTGATGGCCGGGCGGGTACTCCCCGGAGTTGATTCTGCGCGCGATGTCGTCGGCGACGCGAAGGTAGTGCGGTGGCCTGGTAGGCATGATCGGCTCTCCTGGACTTCAGCGAAGATCATGCTTCCAGCCGGGACCTGGGCAGGACAAGTGACGACGCGACTCGACTGAGCACAGTGAGAACATGACTACAGTGAGACAGTGGATACAGTGAGACAGCGGTCGGACGCTTCTGGACTTCAGCACCCCGAGGTTTTCGATCCATCCACCCTGGAGGGCGCGACGCATGGCCTCCGCCCTCCAGGGCTGGCATTCGTGACCTCGGGAAAGGTGCGGACGATGGCGATCGACGAGCCGGTGTCCAGGGCGACCGAACTCTTCATGGCGGAGCGGGTCCTCGACGCGCACTGGTCCCGAGCGCGTGATCGGCCCTGGCAGACAGGCGGCTGCCTGGAGTGTCAAGGTCATCACGATTGTCCGCAGTTGGACTGGGCTCTCGGAATCGTGGCGGACGTCGCGTCGGTGCTATTCCAGAAATAGCGCCTTTGCCAGACGGTCGAGGTCGTGCTCGTCGGCGTTGGACTGCGCGGCCAACGGTCGACGGGACCTTCGCTCGGCCTTGCGTTCGCCTATTCTCGGGCGATGCGGGATCGCCGGGTGGCGCTGGCGTGGGCGGCGTTCGGCGTCGTCGCGCTGGTGTCCTGTGTGCTCGTGCTCAGGCGCGGCGACCGGCTCAGCGACCTGCACATCTACTACGGCGCACTGTCCGATCTGCACGCCGGCCGGCCGCTGTACGAGTACCGCGCCCGAAACGGCGGGCCGTTCACCTATCCGCCGTTCGCAGCCCTGGTGCTGGGCCCGATCACCGCCGTCAGCGAGGGCGTACTCCAGGGCGTCTGGCTGGTGGCGACGTGCGCGGCGGTCGTCGCCATCGCCGGCCTGGTCGGCGTCGCGCTGAGCACCGATCGGTCGCACCGCCCGCTGCTCGTCGCGGTGGCCGCCACGGTGCTGATGCTCTCGGCGCCGGTGCAGAGCAACCTGCGTTTCGGGCAGGTCAGCATCTTCATCGTGTTGCTGGCATTGCTGGACGGGATGGGCGTCGTCGCACCCCGGCTGCGCGGGGTGCTCGTCGGGGTGGCCGCGGCGATCAAGCTGACCCCGCTGCTGTTCGTCGCGTACTTCCTCGCGACCGGGCGCTATCGCGACGCCGGCCGCGCGGTGGCGACGTTCGGAGCCTGTGCCGGGCTGGCGGCGGTCGTGCTGCCCGGCGAGAGCTGGACTTACTGGACCCAGGCGGTCCGGCAGACCTCGCGGATCGGCAACCTGGCCTCGCTGGGCAACCAGTCGGTGCACGGGATGCTGTTGCGCCTCGGGGTCGACGAGGGGGCGCTGCCCGTGCTCTGGGCCGGGCTGGTGGCGGTGATCTGCGGGGCGGCGCTGCTGCGCGCCCGGCAGTTGGCCGGGCAGGGCCGCCCCGGGCACGCGGCGGTCCTCGTCGGCTGCGCCACGGTGGCCGCGTCCCCGGTGTCCTGGACCCACCATCAGGTGTGGCCGGTGCTCGCCGCGATGCTGCTGGTCGGCGCGTCCGGCATCACCCAGCGGGTGGCCGGTGCCGCGTTGCTCGCCGCCATGGTCGTCTCGCTGGGCGCGGTCCTCGGCCCGGTGTCGACGCGGCCGGGCGTGCAGTTCCTGTTCGAGAACGCCCGTGCCGTCGGCGTGTGCCTGCTGTGCCTGGCCGGCTTCGGCGGTGTCGCGGTCGCGACCGCCCGGAGCAACCGGCGATCCGCCGCCGGCCGGGCCTGGCTGCGGGTGGGCGTCTCGGCCGCGGTGGCACTCGCCTTCTTCGCCGTGCAACCGCTGCCCGCAGGAGCGGACCCGACGTTCAAGGCGTACGCCCTCGGCGACGTCGTCAATCCGCGGTATTTCTTCGTCTGTCGAAGCCCGGCCGAGTGCGCCGCCTATGCCACCGACGCGCCGGTCACCTTCGGCACCCGGGCGGAGAAGACGAAGGTCCGGGTCAACGGTGTGGTCTCCGCGCAGGTGGCCCGGCTGGCGTACTACTCCGCCCCGGGGGGAGCGCCCCGGGACATTCCCCTGCTGGCGGCCTACCCCGGTACGCGGACGTTCTCGTTCCGGTCGGCGAGCATGGCGCAGGGCCGACTCGTCGCGTACGCCGTGGACGGCCAGCCCATCGCCAGCTACGACGACGAACTCGCCGCCGCCCTGGAAACGGCCACCCGGTAGGCGGTCGTCCCAGGACGGCGGCGGTGCTCAGCGGGTGGCGGCGGCCAGCGCGGCGCGCAGCTTCTCGGCGTCAGCCGGTGCGGGGCGCTGCCAGTCGGTCGGCGTGGCGGAGTAGGGCACGCCGTACGCCGGGGTGTCCGGCTGGTAACGCCACCCCTCGGCGAGCGGGCCGACATCGACCGCGTCATAACCGATCCGGTCCAGGAAGGCGGTCACCTCGGCCTTCGCGGCGGCGTCGTCACCGGCGATCGCGAGCGCGCTGCGGTCGGCCGCCCCGGACGGCCGGGGGAGCTCGGCGAGGGCCTTGAAGTAGATGTTGTTGAAGACCTTGACGACCCGCGAGTCCGGTAGGTGCCGCTGGAGGAGTTCGCTGCTGGTGATCTCACCAGCGTCCAGCTCCGGGAAGGCGCCGTCACGCTCCGGGTAGTAGTTGTTGGTGTCGATGACGACCTTGCCGGCCAGCGGCTGCGCGGGCACCGCCCGGTACGCCTTGAGTGGCACGCTGACCACCACCAGGTCGCCGACCTGCGCCGCGTCCTGCGCCGTGGCGGCGCTGGCCCGCTCGCCCAGCTCGTCGACCAGGTCGGTGAGCGTCTCCGGCCCGCGCGAGTTGCTCAGTACCACGTCGTAGCCGGCGGCCACCGCCAGCCGGGCCACCGTGCCGCCGATGTGGCCGCTGCCGATCAGTCCCACAGTTGTCATGCTTCTTCCCAACTTCGTCCACCCACGACGCATTCCCGACCGACACGGTGGGTTATTCCGGTTGACCGACGCCGAGCGGCTGCGCGGCCGGCCGGCGTGTGCCGGCGCGGACGCCTGGCTGCGCCGCGAGCCGGTTCTGCACAACGTACTGCGCACGCCCGTCGCTGACCGGCCCCGCGGAAATGTGCCACCCGACGGTGGTCGGTCCGTGCGACGCCGCCGACCCCCCGCACCTGGTGATCAAGAGGTTTGCGTCAGCGGGGAGCCTCCACCTGACGCAAACC